>WHTA01000040.1 GCA_009379825.1 Streptosporangiales bacterium | reverse complement strand
GCGGCAACGGCGATGCGGCGTTCCTGGCCCAGCCTGCCCACCCGCGCAACAACCGCCGCCACGACCGCCAACACGGCCACGGCAACGCCCAGCCACGGCCCCACACTCAACAACGTCGACGACATCAGTGCCTCCCTGCCCCACCCCACGATGCTCCATCGTGGCGGTAGTGCCGTCAGCGGTCGGGACGCAGCCGAAGTCCGGGTGCCTGGCGTCCCTTGGTCGTGCTGTTGCCATCGGTCAAGGTGCCGACCAGCAGCTCCAAGGTGTCGCTGGCGCCCGGCGCGGTGACGTCGCGTAGCTGGTTGAAGCCCAAGCAGATGCGGTTGTTGCCGTCGATGTAGTTGACCGCGTGGTCACACAGGTCGGCGAGATGCTTGCTGGCCGCTGGGCGGGCAGCGGCGGTCCAGCCGTCCAACCACGGCTGTACGTCACCGCTGTACGCCACCAGGAACTCCAGCGCCTGCATCGCAGTCGGCTGCCGGGGGTGCTGCTCGAGCGTGGCCCGCCACCACGCCTGGCAGTTGCGGTCGACAGCGGCACGCTCAGCCGCCGGCCATTGCGCGAGCACGGCCTCGTGCAGCCGCTCACCGACAAGCGCCTCGTCGACGGGCAGGTCACCGGTCACCAGTGGGGGCAGGATCCGCGGCGTAAGCCGCCGGTAGAGGCCGGCGAAGTCGTCCCAATGATCGGGTACCTCCCTGGCCACCTGGCTGATCAGGTCGACGGGGATCTCGTTGCGCGGGCCGGCAAGTATCGCCAGCTCGTCGGAGGTGTAGCAGTGCGCGCGACCGCCGACCGAGGACGGGCGGTCTGGGCCGAACGCCTTGGGTAGCTCGCCTACCGCAGCCTCGAGCTGTTCCTCCGCGGTTGCCATGGCGTGCCGTTAGTCGGTGAGGCGGGTTACTGCGCGCATCTTGTTGGTGGCGTCGAGGGCGGCTACCTTGTACGACTCAGCCAGGGTGGGGTAGTTGAACACGGTGTCGACGAGGTAGTCGATGGTGCCGTCGCAGCCCATCACCGCCTGCCCGATGTGCACCAGCTCGGTGGCGTTGCTGCCGAACACGTGTACGCCGAGCAGCTTCCTGGTCTCCGTGTGCACCAGCAGCTTCAGCATGCCGTACGAGTCGCCCATGATCTGGCCGCGCGCCAGCTCCCGGTATCTGGCGATGCCGACCTCGAACGGCACGCTGGACGCCGTCAGTTCGTCCTCGGTCTGCCCTACGTACGAGATCTCCGGGATGGTGTAGATGCCGATCGGCTGGAACGGGGTGAGGTCGTTGGTCGGCTCTTCGCACGCGTGGTACGCGGCGATCCTGCCCTGCTCCATCGATGTGGCGGCGAGCGCGGGGAACCGATGATGTCGCCGACGGCGTACAGGTGCGGCACGTTCGTGCGGTAGAACTCGTCGACGCTCACCCGGCTGCGGTCGTCGACGTCGAGACCGGCGTTCTCCGGTGTCAGGTCGGCCAGCACGCCCTGCCGGCCGGCAGAGTACATCACCGTGTCGGCGGGCACCTTCTTGCCGCTCGCCAGGATGGTCAAGGCGCCGCCGGTGAACTTCTCCACCGCGGCCACCGACTCCCGGAACCTGAACGTCACGGCCATGTCGCGCAGCTGGTACTTCAGCGCCTCCACGACCTCCAGGTCGCAGAATGACAGCATCCGCTCGCGGCGTTCGATCACCGTGACCTTCGTGCCGAGCGCGGCGAACATCGACGCGTACTCGATGCCGATGACGCCGGCGCCCACGACGACCATGGACGCGGGCACCCGGTCGAGCGAGAGCAGCTGGTCGGAGTCGACGATCGTCTTGCCGTCGAACGCGACGCTGTCCGGCCGCGCCGGACGGGTGCCGACCGCGATGACCACCTTGTCCGCCGTGACGGTCTGCTCGGCGCCCTCGTCGGACATGACGGTGAGCTTGTGGTCGCCGGCGAACCTGGCGGTGCCGGTCAGCAGGTTCACCCGGTTACGTGACAGCTGGCTGCGCACGACGTCGATCTCGCGGCCGATCACGTAGTGCGTACGGGTGTGCAGGTCGGCCATCCCGATCTCGGACTTGACCTGATAGCTCTGCCCGTACACCTCACGCAGGTCGAGCCCGGTGAGGTAGAGGACGGCCTCGCGCAGCGTCTTCGACGGGATGGTGCCGGTGTTGATACAGACACCGCCGACCATTGCCTTGCGGTCGACGATGGCGACCAACCGGTCGAGCTTCGCGGCGGCGATGGCCGCCTTCTGCCCGCTCGGCCCCGACCCGATGACGACGACGTCGTAGTCGTAACCGTGGCTGGTCGACCCCATGCTCACCCATTCCTACGAGGCTGCTGATACCCCGGGCAATCCGCCCAGCTCTTCGCGTACTTCGGTGAACGCGCGGACAGCTCGTTCCACATCGGCCCGCTCGTGCGCGGCCGACAGCTGGGTGCGGATCCGCGCCTGGCCCATCGGCACCACCGGGTAGGAGAACCCGATGACGTAGATGCCGCGGTCGAGCAGCAGGTCGGCCATCCGGGCGGCGAGCGCGGCGTCGTAGATCATCACCGGCACGATCGGGTGGTCACCGGGCAGCACGTCGAAGCCGGCGTCCGTCATGGCCTGCCGGAAGTACGCGGTGTTCGCCGCGAGCCGGTCGCGCAGTTCCGCGCCCTCGGTGAGCAGGTCGAGCACGGCCAGCGAGGCACCGACGATCGCCGGCGCCACCGAGTTGGAGAACAGGTAAGGCCGGGACCGCTGGCGCAGGTACTCGACTATCTCCGCGCGCCCGCTCGTGTACCCGCCGCTCGCGCCGCCGAGCGCCTTGCCGAGCGTGCCGGTGACGACGTCCACCCGGTCGCGTACGCCGAGCAGGTCGGGCGTGCCGCCACCGTTCGGGCCGACGAAGCCCACCGCGTGCGAGTCGTCGACCATCACCATCGCGTCGTAGCGCTCGGCCAGGTCGCAGATCTCCGGCAGCGGCGCCAGGTAGCCGTCCATGGAGAAGACGCCGTCGGTGGCGATCAGCCGGTGCCGTGCGTCCGCCGCCTCCTGCAGCCGCGCCTCCAGCTCCGCCATGTCGCGGTTCGCGTAGCGCAGCCGGCGGGCCTTGCACAGCCGTACGCCGTCGATGATGCTCGCGTGGTTGAGCGCGTCGGAGATCACCGCGTCGTTCTCGTCCAGGAGTGTCTCGAACAGGCCGGCGTTGGCGTCGAAGCAAGAGCTGTACAGGATGGTGTCGTCGGTGCCGAGGAACGTCGAGAGTCGTTCCTCCAGCTGCTTGTGCGGTTCCTGGGTGCCGCAGATGAACCGTACCGACGCCATGCCGAAACCCCAGTCGTCCATGGCGGCGTGCGCCGCGGCGATCACGTCCGGGTGGTCGGCGAGGCCGAGGTAGTTGTTCGCGCAGAGGTTGACGACCTCGCCCTCGGCCACCCCGATCCGCGCCCGCTGCGGAGTGGAGATGACGCGCTCCGCCTTGTACAGGCCCTGCGCGTGGATCTCGTCCAGCCGGCCGCGCAGGTCGGCTCGTACCGTCTCGAACACGCCTACTCCTCTCCGTGGGTGGGCTGCGCCCACTCCAGGACGACCTTGCCGCAGTGTCCGGATCGGCAGATCTCGAACGCACGCTCGTACTCGGTGTACGGCAACCGGTGCGTGATGACGTGCGAGATGTCCAGGCCGCACTGCAACAGCACGGACATCTCGTACCAGGTCTCGAACATCTCCCTGCCGTAGATGCCGCTGATGGTCAGCATCTTCAGCACGATCCGGCTCCAGTCGACGGCGAACTCCTCGCTGGGCAGGCCGAGTAGCGCGATCTCGCCACCGTGCTTCATGTTGGCCACCATGTCGCGCAGGGCGGGGGCCTTGCCGGACATCTCCATGCCGACGTCGAAGCCCTCGTGCATGCCGAGGATGCGCTGCGCGTCGGCGGCGCCGTGGGTGCGGGCATCGAGCGCGAGCGTGACGCCGGCCCGCTTCGCGAGGTCCAGCCGGTAGTCGCTGACGTCGCTCACCACCACGTACCGCGCGCCCGCGTGCTTCGCGACGGCGGCGGCCATGATGCCGATCGGCCCGGCGCCGGTGATCAACACGTCCTCGCCCATCACGGGGAACTTCAACGCGGTGTGCACGGCGTTCCCGAACGGGTCGAAGATCGACGCGACGTCCAGGTCGATGTCGCTGTGGTGCCGCCAGACGTTGCCCGCAGGCAGCGCGACGTACTCGGCGAAGCAGCCGGCCCGATCCACCCCGAGGCCCTGGGTGTGGGCGCACATCACCCGCTGGCCGGCCATGCAGTTGCGGCACCGGCCGCACACGATGTGCCCCTCGCCGCTGACGATGTCGCCGGCTTCCAGCTCCACCACCCGCGAGCCGACCTCGACGATCTCGCCGACGAACTCGTGCCCGATCACCAGCGGCGGCTGGATGTGCTCGGCCGCCCACGCGTCCCAGGACTGGATGTGCAGGTCCGTGCCGCAGACTCCCGTACGTAGCACCCGGATCAGCACGTCGTCCGCGTCGATCGCGGGCTCCGGTACGTCCGAGAGCGCCAACCCGGGCGCCGCAGCCGTCTTCACCAGGGCCTTCATGTCACCTCTCGAGGTCGACGCCGCTGCAGGCAGCTTCCCACAGGCACGGAAATACGTCATTTGGAGTACGTGGGCCGCGACCGGAAGGGTTACCGTCGACGGGAGGGGCCTAGGGAGGGAACTCGATGGGCAGCAAGCTTCGATGGACGATTCCCGTCGGGATCGCGGCCGCCGCGGTCGCCGCCTCGGCGGTGGTGCCCGCACTGACCGCGGGTGCCGACGCCGCGTTGCCCGCGGTGAGCGCGCAACAGCTGCTCAGCCGCACGCTCGCGTCCGACGTGGACACGTTCTCCGGCACCGTACGCACCGAGGCCGACCTCGGCATCCCGGCGCTGCCTCAGTCGGTGCGCTCGTCCGACCTCTCCTCGCTCCTCACCGGCACCGGCACCATGCGGGTGGCGAAGTCCGGTGCCGACAAGCAGCGGTTGTCCGTGCTCGGGTCGAACAGCGAGCGGACGTACCTCAGGGACGGCCGCACGGCCTGGATGTACGACAGCGCGGAGCGCAAGGCCGTCCGCACCACGCTGCCGCAGCGGGACGACCGGCAGCGGCACGAGCAGGCCAGCCCGGACCAGGCCGCCAAGCGGATCCTCGCCGAGCTCGGCGACGACTCCGACGTGTCCGTCGGTCGCGCCGGCGAGGTCGCGGGCCGCGACGCGTACGAGCTGGTGGTGGAGCCGAAGTCGGCCGAGTCGCTGGTCGGCTCCGTGCAGGTGTCCATCGACGCGAAGACCTGGATGCCGCTCGGCCTCACCGTGCTGCCCGACGGCTCCGCCGACCCGGCGATCGACGTCGCGTTCAGCGAGCTCAGCTACGCGGAGCCGGCGGCGGACACGTTCGAGTTCGACCCGCCGAAGGGCACCAAGGTCGAGCGGCGGACGGCGCAGGCCGGTGACCACGACCGCAAGCCGAAGCAGGCGAGGAAGCACGGCCACCACGGCGAGCCGTCGTGGACGAAGGTCGTCGAGCTGGGCGACAGGGGCTCGAAGCCGACCGGCGAGGCGAGTGCGTACCTGAAGCAGCTGCGCGCCGCCGGCACCCGGGTGACCGGTGAGTACGGCAGCGGCACCATGATCAGGTCGCGGCTGGTCACCCTGCTCGTGCTCGACGACGGCCGGATGTTCGCCGGCGCGGTGACCCCGTCGGCCGTCGAACGCGCCGCGGCGAACGCTTGACCGACCAGCCAGTGGCGGCGACGGCGCCTGCCGACACCGCGGTTGCCGATGACCACGGCGGCAGCGCGATCGTCACGCGCGCCCTGAGCAAACGGTTCCGTGGCGGCCAGTACGCGGTACGCGACCTGGCGCTCGACGTGCCCGCGGGGAGCGTCTTCGGCTTCCTCGGCCCGAACGGTTCCGGCAAGACCACCACCATCCGGATGCTGCTCGGGCTGGCCACCCCGACGGCCGGGGAGATCGAGCTGCTCGGCCTGCCGATGCCGCGGCAGTCCGCCGCCGTGCTGCCGCGCGTCGGTGCCCTGATCGAGGGGCCCGCCGGCTACCCGTGGCTGTCCGGCGCCGCGTACCTCGCCCGGATGGACGCCGCCGACCCGACCGCCGACCCGGCGACCCGGAAGGCGCGGGTCGGCACGGCACTCGAACGGGTGGGGCTGACGGCCGCGGCGCGGAAGAAGTACCGCGCGTACTCGCTGGGAATGCGGCAGCGGCTGTGCCTCGCCGCGGCGCTGTTGCAGCCGCGGCAGCTGCTCGTGCTCGACGAGCCCACCAACGGCCTCGACCCGCAGGGCACCAGGGAGATCAGATCGCTGATCCGGGAGCTGGCCGTCGGCGGTGTGACGGTGCTGCTCTCTTCGCACCTGCTCGCCGAGGTGGAGCAGGTGTGCAGCGACGTCGCCGTGCTCGACCACGGCCAGCTGGTGCTGCAGGGCACGGTCGACGAGCTGCGCGCGCACGCCGGCGTGCGGTTGGTCGTCACCACCCCCGACGTCGACCTCGCGGTGCGTACGCTCGGTGAGCTCGGCCTCGACGGGGTGCGGGCCGAGCGCGACCAGGTCACCGCGGACCCCGGCGAGCTGCCCGTCGAGGAGACGTGCGCCGCGCTGGTACGGGCGGGCGTACGGGTGCGGGAGCTCACCCGTGCGCGGCCGTCGCTGGAGGACGCGTTCGTGGCGGTCACCGGGGAGGGCTTCGATGTCACCGAGTGAGGTCGACACCGTGCAGTCACCGGTGCAGCGGCGTGCGGGCCACCCGGTGGGGCTGTTCCTCAGCGAGCTGTCGGTGACCTTCCGCCGGCTGCGCACGTACGCGTTGCTCGCGGCGTACGCGGCGGTGCCGGTGCTGCTGGGCGTGGTCATCTACCTGTTCGCCAGCCCGGGCGACCACGGCGGGCCGAACTTCATCGGCAGCGTCGTGCTCAACGGCGTGTTCCTGGTGTTCGTGTCGCTGTTCTTCCTGCTGCCGCTCTTCCTCCCGGTCGGGGTTGCGGTGGTCGCGGGCGACAGCCTCGCCGGCGAGGCGCACCAGGGCACCCTGCGGTACCTGCTGGTGGCACCGGCCGGACGGGCGCGGCTGCTGTTCGCGAAGCTGCTCGCCGTGCTGGTCTTCTGCCTGGCCGCGGCGCTGACCGTCTACCTGGTGGCGGTCGCCGTGGGCGCGATCCTGTTCCCGCGCGGTGAGGTGCCGTCGATCTCCGGGGTCTCGCTGTCGTACGGCGAGGGGCTGTGGCGCGGCCTGCTCGCCGCCGGCTACGTCGCCGCCAGCCTCACCGGCCTCGCGGCGATCGGGGTGTTCGTCTCGTCGCTCGTCGAGACCCCGCTGGCGGCGATGGCCACCACGGTCGCCGTGCCGCTGGTGAGCCAGATCCTGGACGCCGTACCGCAGATCGAGGTCATCCACGCGTACCTGCCGACGCACTACTGGCTGACGCTCGCGGACCTGCTCAGGGACCCGATCTACGCCGACAACATGCTCACCGGCCTGGTCGTCCAGCTGGTGTACGTGCTGATCTTCGGCAGCGCGGCCTACGCCAGGATGACCACCCGCGACGTCGCCTGAGCCGGTAGCCGGTAGCCGGCACTCAGCGCGAGCGCGGCTGCCGGTAGTGACCGGGGGTGTCGCGTCGCCGGTGGCTCTGTGGGCGACGCCGTGCAGCGGGTGACCGCCCGCGGGTCCGCTCGACCCGAGCCATCTCGTTCGACAGGGCGTTGCTGACGAAGCCGGCGAGGATCAGGCCGGTGGACTTCACCGGATCGGACAGGCCGGTCATCAGCGTGACCGCTCCCACGGCGATCCCCGCCTTGCTGAACAGCGCGACCCCGCGCCACAACCGCGCCTCGGGTGGCTCGTTCGCCCGCGCGGAGGCGCGGTGCCGGTAGAGAGAGACCACCGTTGCTCCCTCCTGGTGTCCAGGACGCAGACGGCCAGAGCATAACAACGTCACCCGCACCCGTGGCGTGCTCTGCGCGGCCGCTACCGGCCAACGCTCAGTCGTCGACGCCGCGGGCGGCTAGTGCCTCGCCGAGGTCGTCGGCGCGGCGCAGCGAGCGCACCAGCAGCGGTACGGCGAACGCGCGCGGGCTGAAGGTCAGCCCACGGGCGCGCTGCGCGTCGCGCACCTCGGCGGCCAGCGAGGCGACCGTGGGCACGGCCCGTACGCCGAGCGCGAGCAGCAGGCCGACGCGCTCCGGGTCGACGCCGAACCGGCGCAGCGGCCTGGTGGCCGCCACCGTGACGTCGAGGAGCGCGGTGGTCCTCGTGGTGACGGTGACCAGGCCGGCGGCGAGGACGAGCACGACCAGCTGCCCGGTGACGACCACTGCGCGTTCCCAGCCGGCGGCGACGAACTGGAACACCCCGATGGCGAGCAGGATCCACAGCAGCGGGCGCACCTGGGCGAGCATCGTGCGGACGCGTACCCGTGCCACCGGGTAGCCGAGCAGCACGACGGCCAGCGCTGCCGCGACGTGCCACCACCGGTCCAGCCACAGCGTGCCGACGCCGAGCGCGACCAGGGTGAGCAGCTTGACCGCGGCCGGCGCCCGGTGCAGCACCGAGCGCCCCGCGACGTACTGGCCCAGTGCCGCGCTCACTGCATCATCTCCTCGTACCGCGCCACCGCCTCAGCCGGTGGCGCGTCGCAGACGATGCGCCCGCCGTCGAACACCAGCACCCGGTCGAAGCCGGTGAGCGTCGCGAGGTCGTGCGTGACGAGCACGACGTGCTGCGGCAGGTCGTGCAGGATCTCCACGACCTGGCGGGTGTTGCGCAGGTCGAGCAGCGTGGTCGGCTCGTCACAGACCAGCAGCGCCGGGTCGAGCACGAGCACCGACGACAGGGCGAGCAGCTGCTTCTGCCCGCCGGACAGCTGGTGTGCCGGGTGGTCGGCGTAGTCGGTGAGGCCGAACGTCGCCAGCGTCTTCGCCACCTTCGCGTCGATCTCCGCGCGCGGCAGCCCGGACCTGCGCAGGCTGAACGCCACGTCCTCGGCGACGGTGGGCATCACGATCTGGGCGTCCGGGTCGGTGAAGCAGAAGCCCACCCGGCGCCGCACCTTGCGGCCGTCGCGTGCGGTGTCCAGGCCGTCCACGCGTACCCGACCGCGGCTGGGGACGACGAGCCCGTTGAGCAGCCGGGCGAACGTCGACTTGCCCGACCCGTTAGCGCCGATCAGCCCGACGCGGCGTTCGTCGAGCGCGACGGAGACGTCGCGCAGCGCGGTGAAGTCGCCGTACGTGTGGGTGACACCCTCGACCTCGATCATGGCCGCTGCACCACCATGGCGACGCCCTGCCCGCCGCCGGCAGCGATCGCCGCCAGCCCGACGTGCCCGCCGGCCGCGAGCAGCTGGCTGAACAGCCGCACCACGAGCACCGCGCCTGACGCACCCCACGGGTGGCCGAGCGCCAACGCGCCGCCTTCCCTGCACACCCGCTGCGGGTCCAGGTCGAGCGCGTCGCAGCAGGCGAGCAGCTGGCCGGCGAACGCCTCGTTCAGCTCGACGACGTCGACGTCGGCCAGCGTCAGCTCGGTCGCCTTCAGCACCCGCTGCACGGCGGGCACTAGGCCGAGCCCCGGCTGGCGCGGGTCGACACCCGCGGTGGCGGTGCCGAGCACCCGCAGGTACGGCAGCTCGCGGTCGCGTGCCTCCGCCTCGGGCAGCACGGCGACGAGCGCCGCACCGTCGTTGACCCCGCAGGAGTTGCCCGCGGTGACCGTGCCGTCGGTGCGGAACGTGGGTCGTAGCTTGGCCAGCCGCTGCTCGGTGAGGCCGGGCCGCGGGCGCTCGTCCGCCGTCACCCCGTGGACGGGCACCAGCTCCCGGTCGAACGCGCCGTGCCGGCAGCCGGCTACGGCGAGCCGATGGCTGCGGGCCGCGTAGGCGTCCTGCCGTGCCCGGTCGACGCCGGCCGACTCGGCCAGCAGGTCGGCGGCGAGCCCCATGTCCGGGTCGCCGCGTTCGGCCGGCGCGAACGGTGCGCGCTCGTACCGCACGGGCTCGGCCGAGCCGTCCGTCGGCGGCCAGAACCGCCACGGCGCCGTGCTGGCGCTCTCCGCGCCGCCGGCCACCACCCGGCCGGCGTGGCCGGCGGCGACCAGTGCGCTGCCGACGGTGACGGCCGCCAGCCCGCTCGCGCACTGCCGGTCGACGGTGAGGCCCGGCACGGTGTCGGGCAGACCCGCGGCAAGGGCCGCGTACCGCGCGGGGTTGCCGCCTGGGCCCAGGCAGTTGCCGAGCACCACCTCGTCGACCTCGCCGGGCGCGAGCCCGGCGTCGTCGAGCACCGCACGCAGCACCGGCGCGGCCAGGTCGGCGACCGTGGCCGTGCGCAGGCTGCGCCCCGCCGTGCCGATCGGCGTACGGCGGGCGGCGACGAGTACGGGCAGGTCGGTCATCGTGCTGTCACGGTAACGGGCGGCCCACCAGGTCGCCGGTGGCCAGGTCGGTACGGAGCCGGCCGCGGGCCGGCTTGCCCGCGTGCGTACGCGGCAGCTCCGCGACGGCCAGCCAGCGCCGCGGCCGGTACGCGGGTTCGAGCAGGTCGGCCAGCCGACGCCGCAGCTCGTCGCGGGCCGGCAACTCGCGGTCGTCGACGACGACCGCCGTCACCACCTCGCCGAGCTGCGGGTGCGGCAGGCCGAGCACCACGACCTCGCGGCCGGGCAGCACGGTCTGCAGCGCGGTCTCGACGTCCTCGACTGGCACGCTGGCGCCGCCGCTGACCACCAGCTGGTCGCCGCGCCCGGTGACGTGCAGCCGGCCGTCGGGGTGCCGACGGCCGAGGTCACCGACGGTTGCCCAGCCGTCCGCGTCGGTGCGCAGCGGGCCGGTAGCGCCGAGATAGCCGGCGGCGAGGTAGTCGCTGCGCCCCCAGATCTCGCCCGCCCGCACCTCGACGGCCACGCCGGGGAACGGTCGCAGGTCGTGCTCGTGGCCGCCGGTCGCGACGAACGAGAGCTCCGCCGCCCCGTAGTAGTGCGTCAGCCTGGCGCCCGCGGCCGCCGCCCGTTCGGCGAGCGGCTCGGTGAGGCGGGCGCCGGCGCAGACGACCGAGGTGTCGGCGAGCGCGGTTGGTGCGCGGTCGAGAACCGTGGTGAGCATCGTCGGGGTGAGGTGTACGGCGGTCGCGTCCGCGATGGCCGCGATCCCCGCCGCCGGTTGCCACCGCGAGGTGAGCACTGCCCGGGCGCCGGACTCCAGGGCGTGCACGGCGGCGAACAGGAACAGCGATGCCGACAGCGGCCCCGGCACCGCGACCACGTCGCCCGCGCCGATGCCGGTGACCGCGGAGAACGGCGCGAAGCTGCACTGCCACGACGCCCAGCTGCGCACCACGGCGCGCGGCCGGCCGGTGCTGCCCGAGGTGAGCACGGCGAAGCCGGCGTCCGGCGGCGGCCGGGTCAGGCCGTCGGCCGCGCCGACCAGTGGTACGCCACCGCTGCGGCGGACGGCGTACAGTCGGGTGAGCGTGTCGGTGGCGTCGGTGGGGTCGATGCCGACCACGGTGCCTGGCGGCACCTCGCCGTACGTCCGAACCGCCCGTTCGAGCGTCTCCAGGTCGAGGTGGGTCACTGCCTGCTCGAGTGCTGCTCGCGGCGCGTTCTGGCCTCGTCGGCGAACCGTGGGTACGCGGCGTGCACACCGCTGGCGACGGCCGTCGCAAGGACGACCTTCAGCAGGTCGCCGGGGAGGAACGCGAGGCCGCTGAGCAGCGCGGCGTCCGGCGGCAGGCCGGCACGCACGATGAGCCCGGGGATGCCGAGCAGGTACGAGACCCCGATGCCGCCGAGCAGGTTCGCCGCCAGCGCCACCGGTAGCCGAAACCTGGGCAGCTCGCGTTCCACGATCAACCCGATCACCAGCGCGGACAGCGGGAAAGCGATCAGGTAGCCGATGCTCGGCCCGGCGAAGACGCCGATCCCGCCGCGCCCGCCGGCGAGCAGCGGCAGGCCCGCGGCCACCAGGACGAGGAACAGCGCCATCGCGGCGAAGCCGCGCCTGGCGCCGATGAGCGAGCCGGCCAGCATCGGCCCGATCGACTGTGCCGTGATCGGCACCGCGAGCCCGAACGGCGCCCATGCCGGCACCGCACCGAGGGCGGCCATGATGCCCGCGAACATCGCGATCAGCGCGAGGTCCCGAGCCGGCCGGAAGCCGCGCGTCGCACGGTCGCTCACAGTACGCTCCTCCCACCCTACGTCGAGTCATGAGGCCGTCCGGCCCCCGCCATCCTCGCCGATCCGCCCCACGGCCCGGATCCAGCGGTACCGCCAACTCTGCGCCCCCATTTTGGTAGCGCCCCTCCTTGCCGACCGACCGTCGGGTGGTCAGACGGGGGTGATGCCGCGCTTCTTCGGTGGGTGCCGGTGGTGTTGGAGTCCGGTGTGGTGGTCGGGTGGTCAGACGGGGGTGATGCCGCGCTTCTTCGGTGGGTGCCAGTGACCGGTGTGGTGGTCCGCCAGGGCGAGGTGCTGCAGGGTGGCCAGCAGCGCGCTGCGGGTGTCGCGCGGGTCGATGATGTCGTCGATCTTCGCGTGCCTGGCGGCGTGGATCGGGTGTTCCAGGTCCCTGAACTGGTCGAGCACCTCCGCCCGCTGGGCGGTGGCGGTCTGGTCGTGGTGGCCGTAGATGACGTTGGTGGCGCCGTCGGCGCCCATCGGGCTGACCGCCGCCGTGGGCCAGCAGGCCATCAGCTCCGGGTGGAACTCGGCGCCGCCCATGGTGTGGTACGCGAGGCCGTACGCCTTGCGGATCACGATGGTGAGGACGGGCACGGTGGACTGGCCGAGCTCCCACAGCGGCCGCATGCTGTGCCTGGCGATGTTCGTGCGCTCGGCCGCGGTGCCGACGAGGTAGCCGGGGACGTCGGCGAGGAAGATCAGCGGCAGCCCGTACGCGTCGCAGACGTTGATGAAGCGGGCCATCTTGTCGCTGGCCGGGGTGTCGAGGGCGCCGGCGAGGAACATCGGGTTGTTCGCGATCACGCCGACCGGGTGGCCGCCGAGCCGGCCGAACGTGGTGACGACGTTGCGCGCGTGCGTCGGCTTGAGCTCGAAACCGCTGCCCGGGTCGAGGACCAAGCGCACCAGCCGGCGCATGTCGTACGCGGTGTTCGGGTTGTCCGGCACCAGCCGGAGCACCTTGTCCGGCAGCCGCTCGGACTCCGTAGGGGAGTAGCTGTGTCGTGGCGGCGACTGGCCGGCGTTCGTGGGCAGGTAGCCGAGGTACGTCTTGATCGCGTCCACGAGCGCGGCCTCGTCCGGCACCTCGAGCTCGACGGAGCCCAGCTCGGTCGCGTGCAGCGTGCTGCCGCCCATCTCCTCGGCGGTGGCCCGCTCGCCGGTGGCGGCCTCGACCAGGCGCGGGCCGGCGAGGCCGAGCGCGGAGCCCTTGGTCATCACGCAGAAGTCGCTCAGCGCAACGAGGTTGGCGTGGCCGGCGAACGCCGGGCCGGGAACGCCGCAGACGATGGGTACCCAGCCGGAGAGCAGGCTGAGGTCGGAGAACCGCTCGTGGCCGCGGATGGTGGTCGAGCCCATCCGCTCGTTGATCCTCGCGCCCGCGCCCTCGGCGAAGATGATCAGCGGTACGCCGTTGCGCAGCGCGACGTGCCTGGCGCGGGAGAACTTCTCGTCGTTGACGTGGCCCATCGACCCGCCGAGCACGGTGAAGTCGTACGAGACCACGACGACCGGCCGGCCGTCAACCAGGCCGCGGCCGACGACCACGCCGTCGGCCGGTGCGTCCACGTCGCGCATCAGCTCGCCGGTGCCTGTAGGTGCCGCCAGCTGCCCGATCTCGGCGAACGAGCCGGGGTCGAGGAGCGCGTCGACGCGTTCCCTCGCCGTCCACCGGCCGCGGCCGCGCTGTGCCGCCACCGCGTCCGGCCGTGCCGCGTCGAGCACCGCCGCCTTCTGCGCGTTCACCTCCTCGACGAGGTCGAGCAGTGGTGGCGCAGAGTTGGTCGTCTGCGTCATGCAGATCACTCCTCACGGGGGTGCCGTCCACTGTCGACGGCGAGATGCGTTACCGGGCCAGCGACTGCTTCGCGTGCGTCGACGCGACGCGGATGTGACTGCGCATAGCGCGCAGGCAGGTCTCGAGGTCCTGCTGTTCGAGCGCGGCGATGATCGCGCGGTGCTCCCGGTTGGCTTCGTCCCTGCGCTGCTTGCGTTGGTCGCTGGCGAAGAACAGGTACCGCTCACCGAGCCTGCGGTAGCGGTTGACGCCCTCGAGGATCACCGGACGGTCCGCCGGCTGCAGCAGGACGCGGTGGAACTCCCTCGTCAACGGCAGCCAGGTGCGTTCGTCGTCGGTGGCTTCCATCCGGTCGGCCAGCTCGTGCAGCTGCGTGAGCGTCGTGTCGTCGATGTGCTCGAAGGCGAGGCCGAGCAGGTGGCACTCGAACAGCTCGCGGATCTCGTAGATCTCGCTGAGCGCCGACGGGGTGAGCGTGGCGACGACGGCCTGCTGCCGCGGCCGGAACTCGACCAAACCCTCGCTCTGCAGGAGGCGCAACGCCTCGCGCATGGGGATCCTGGAGACGCCGAACTGGTTGGCCAGGTCGACCTGGTTCAGCACCGTGCCGTCCTGCAGGCCGCCGGTGCAGATCGCGTCACGGAGCACCTCGGCGATGTAGTCCGCGGCGTTCTTGCGGTCGAGCAGTTGTGCCGGTGCGGCGAACCTGACCGGCGCGTCCTCCGTGCGCTCCACCTGTTCAGTATCGTGCGCGGGCTCACTGCCCATCGCGCTACCCCCTTGTCGAGTGCCGACAGGTCTTCCGCGGCGGTCGACGACGGCGGTCATCGGACTCACCAGGTACCTCTTTCGACGAGCTCCATCACCTGGGTGTGGTCCCGCGCCGCGCCCAGCCGGCCGAGTGCCGCACGCCAGGTCTGGTCGACCACCGCACTGACCGCAGTCGCGGTCCCGCTGCCCCGCAGCAGCTCCACGGCGATCGCGACGTCCTTGGCCATGAGCGCGGTGGAGAACCCGGAGTCGTAGCTGCCCGGCACGATGTGCCGCGGCCACTTCACCTCGGTGGCGTAGCTGCGCCCCGAGCTCACGTTGACGGCCTGTACGAACGCGTCGACGTCCAGGCCGGTACGGCGCGCGGCCGCGAGCACCTCGCACGCGGACAGCACGGTGGTCGCGTTGAGCAGGTTGTTCAGCGCCTTCGCCGCGTGCCCGGTGCCCGGCCCGCCCATCGGCACGATGTCGGTGCCCAGTTCGCGGAGCACGGGGAGCGCCCGGTCGACCGCAGCAGGTTCGCCGCCGACGAAGATGGACAGCTGGCCGGTTCGCGCGGCGGGCACGCCGCGGGACACCGGAGCGTCGACGAGCGCGGCCCGGTGCCGGCTCAGTTCGCCGTGCAGCCTGCGGGTGCTCTCCGGCCGGGACGAGGAGAGGTCGACGACCAGCCGGCCGGCGACCTCGCCGCTGAGCAGGCCGCCCGGCCCCTCGACCGCGGCCTCCACCGCGTCCGAGTCCGGGAGCACCAGCAGGACGACGTCGCTGCGCTGCGTCACGTCCGCCGGGCCTGTGGCCGCGGCCGCGCCCCTGTCGGTGAGCCGGTCCACGGCGGCGGCAGCGACGTCGTGAACGACCAGGTCGACGCCCTGGTCGAGCAGTCGGTCGGCCACCGCGCCGCCCATCCGGCCGAGCCCGATGATGCCTGTCCGCACCCGTTTCACCTCGCTCCGCCGACTACGTCGTGGGGTAGTCGAACCGTTGTCAGACGCTCACTGGTTCCTGTATACAGTGAACCAGCTTACCGTATAGCAGGTTGGCACTCTCCCGATCCGGAAGGACGACCGATGAGCGGGATGAAGCGCAGCGTGGCGCTTGTCGTGGCAGCTCTACTGACGCTGGCGGGCTGCGGGGGAGGCTCAGCGGGCGGTGGCGGCGGCAAGGACGAGATCCGCATCGGCAAACAGTTCGGCATCGGCTACGCGCCGCTCGTGGTGCTCGAACACAAACCGGAGCTGCTGAAGAAACATCTGCCGGGAGTGAAGCTCACCTGGAAGGAGCTCGGCGCCGGTACCTCGCTGCGCGACGCGATGCTCGGTGAGCAGCTGGACGTCGGCTCAGGTGGCGCCGGCCCGGTCGTCGACGGCCTGACCAAGGGCGTGAACATCAAGATCGCCACCGGGCTGGTGGAGATGCCGATGTGGGCGGTGTCGACGAAGGACGGGCCGAAGAAGCTGTCCGAGTTCGGCGCGAAGGACAAGATCGCGCTGCCCGGCATCAACTCCAGCCAGCACGTCGTGCTGCGGGAGGCGCTGAAGCGCGAGGGCATCGCGCCCAAGCGCCTCGACGACAACCTGGTGCCGATGCCGCACCCGGACGCGCGCCAGGCGTTCACCGCGGACCAGATCTCGGCGCACGTGACGTCGGCGCCGTTCCAGTACCAGGAGGTGGCGGAGGGCGGCAACAAGCTCGTCGACAGCTACCAGCTGTGGGGTCGGCACACCTTCATGACGGTGTACGCCACGACCAAGTGGGCGAAGGAGAACCCGGAGAACTTCAAGGGCCTGGTCGCTGCGGTCAACGAGGCCACCGAGTGGATCGGCTCGCACAAGGCGGAGACGGCCAAGCTGCTCGCCGAGGAGTCCGGTGGGGAGACGCCGGCCAAGGACTTCCGTGAGCAGCTCGATGAGCCGACGGTGACCTTCACCCCGGACATCAAGAACATCAAGCCGATGGCCGACGCCATGTACGACCTCGGCTTCATCAAGAAGAAGGTGACGGCTGAAGAGTTGTTCTTCCCCTCGGCGAAGGTCGAAGGGAGCGACTGGTGACCCAGCGCCGCCCACTGCTCGAGTTCGACCACGTGACGCTGGCCTACGGGCAACAGGAGAAGGCGTCGCAGGGTGGACACGTCGCCATCGACGACGTCTCGTGCTCGGTGGGTTCGGGGGAGAAGTTCGTCATCATCGGCCCTTCCGGATGCGGCAAGTCGACGTTGCTCAAGGCGGCCGCCGGCTTCCTGCCCCCGAAGTCGGGCACCGTGACCCTCGACGGGGCCGAGGTGACCGCGCCAGGCCCGGACCGGCTGGTGGTCTTCCAGGAGTTCGACCAGCTGCTGCCGTGGCGCACAGTGCGCGGCAACCTGACGTACGCACTGCGGCGGACGTCGGGACGTAGCCGCGCGGATGTCGCGGACCGCGTCGAGGAGTACATCGCCATGGTGGGGCTCACCGACCGGATCGACGCGTTCCCGCACCAGCTGTCCGGTGGTCAGAAGCAACGCGCCGCGATCGCGCGCTCGCTGGCGTGCGACCCGTCGATCCTGTTGATGGACGAGCCGTTCGGCGCGCTCGACGCGCAGACGCGGACGAGGATGCAGCAGGAGCTCAACAACATCTGGCGCAACCTCGGCACCACCATCCTGTTCGTCACCCATGACATCCAGGAGGCCGTGCTACTCGGCCACCGGATCCTCGTGCTCACGCCGGGGCCGGGCCGGTTGCGTGCGTTGCTCGACAACCCGCACGAGGGAACGGATTCCGACGACCCCGCGGTGTTGGAGTTCGTCGGCCGGGTGAAGGCGTTGCTCGTCGACACCACCGATGCGGAAGACGCGTCGATGGCGGTGAAGGGAGCGGGCGGATGACGGCCACACTCGTCCGTTCCGGTCAGGCGCGGGTCCGCCGGGCAGGTCCGAGGCGGGCCGGTCGGCTGACGGTTGCGCGCAAGGCGGCCATCGTCGTTGCCCTGATCCTGCTGTGGGAGCTCTACACCCGGGTGTTCGACGTCAACCCGCGGCTGGTGCCGAAGGCCAGCGAGGTGGCAGTCGCGTTCGGCAGGCACCTGGCGAACGGCCAGCTCTTCTCGTACGCGTGGGGCACGTTGCAGGTGCTGTTGCTCGCCCAGGTGATCGCGGTACTCCTCGCGGCGACGCTCAGCGGCATCGCGGTCACCGTCAGGGTGGGGCGGGACCTGCTCGAGGTGCTCAGTGCGATGTTGAACCCGTTGCCTGCGATCGCGTTGCTGCCGCTCGCCATCATCTGGTTCGGGCTGTCCACCAGGAGCCTGCTGTTCGTCGTCACCAACGCGGCGTTGTGGCCGATGTCCGTCGCGTTCCTCATGGGGTTGACGACGACGCCACGCACCATCCTGATGGTCGGTCGCAACCTCGGCCTGTCGAAGCTGCGCCTGGTGGTCGACATCCTTCTGCCGAGCGGGCTGCCGCACTTCATCACCGGCATGAAGGTCGGCTGGGCGTTCGGCTGGCGCACCGTGGTGGCCGCGGAGCTGGTGTTCGGCACGACTGGCGGTGGTGGCGGGCTCGGCTGGTGGATCAACCAGAGCCGGTTCGAGCTGGCCACGGCGAGCGTGATGAGCGCACTCGTCGCGATCATCATCATCGGTCTGGTCACCGACGCGCTGTTCCGTGTGCTCGAACGTCGCACCATCGCGCGGTGGGGAATGGTCGAGGCAGGCCAGGAATGACCGCGTTGCGGCTCTACGTCGCCCATCCCGACGACACCGTGGCCACTGTCTTCGGCGATCCGCTCACCCGCGGCGAGCAGTTGACCGTGCGCGTGCGCGACGAGGAACGCGACCTGGTCAGCCGCGCCGAGATCGCGCGTGGCCACAAGGTCGCGTTGCGGGCGATGGCCACCGGCGAGCGGGTGATCAAGTACGGCCACGCCATCGGCGTGGCGAGCCGACCGATCGCCGTCGGCGAGCACGTCCACGTGCACAACGTGGAGTCCGAGCGCGGCCGCGGCGACCTGGCAGGTACGGACGGGGGAACACGGTGAGCGACGACATCTTTCACGGCTATCCGCGCCCGGACGGGCAGGTCGGGGTGCGCAACCACGTGCTCGTGCTGTCGACCACGCTCTACGCGAACGCCGTATGCGAACGCATCGCGCGGACCATGCGCGGTGTGGTGCCGCTGGTGCACCCGCTCGGCCGTGCCCAGGTGAAGCCGGACCTGCGCCACACCTTCCGCACCCTCGTCGGCCACGGCGCGAATGCCAACGCCGGCGCGGTGCTCGTCGTCGACCACTTCAAGGAAGAGGGGTGCAGCGCCGAGGAGATCGCGCACGAGCTCGCCGGCACCGGCAAACGCGTGGAGGTGGTGAACATCCGCGCGTCCGGCGGCACGATCGCCGCCACCGCCGACGGTACTCGCGCCGCACTGTCGATGGCGCGGGAGATCTCCGACCTGCATCGCGAACCGGTGCCCGCCGCCCGGCTGCTGCTCGGCCTCAACTGCGGTACGTCGGACACCACCAGCGGGCCGACGGCCAACACCGCGCTCGGCCGGGCGAGCGACCGGCTGGTGGCCGGCGGTGGGCGTTCTGTGCTGGCGGAGCTGCCGGAGCTGATGGGTGCCGAGGAGGTGCTGTGCGGCCAGGCGGCGAGCCCGGTGGTCGCCGACGAGATCGTCGCCGCGATTGCGAACATGGAGCAACGCATCCTCGCGTCCGGTGAGGACATCCGTGGCTCCCAGCCCACGGGCGACAACATCGTCGGCGGGCTCACCACGATCGAGGAGAAGTCGCTCGGTGGCGCGTTGAAGGCCGGGCGCGGGCCGATCACCGGCGTGGTCGACTACGCCGAGCGTCCCACCGGCGAGCCGGGCGTCTACCTGATGTGCACGCCGGGGCATGGCGGCGAGTCGGTCACGGGGATCTGTGCCGGCGGCGCACAGCTGTTGGTGTTCACCACCGGCGGCGGCCACGTCATCGCACACCCGTTGATGCCGACCATCAAGGTCACCGGCAACGCGGAGAGCTACGCGCTGATGAGCGACACCGTCGACCTCGATGTCTCCGGCATCGTCGAGGGGCGGATGTCCGTCGACGAAGCGGGCGAGCGGATCTACCGCGAGATCCTCGCGGTGGCGTCCGGCCGGGCGACGTTGTGTGAGCTGCTCCGGGAGGAGACCGGCTTCGCCATCAACCGGGTCGGCATGAGCATATGACGGCCGGCGTAGTGGATGTCCAGCGCGCCGACGGTTTACGGCGCCGCCCGCGCACCGTCGACGCGACCGCCGTAGCCGGCCTCGTCCACCGCGGCGAGACCGTGGTCGCCGGCCACGGCGGTGGCTGGCCGCGGCTGCTGGTGCAGGCGCTCGTCGCCGAGGCGCAGCACCCGTTCTTCGTCATGCACAACAGGGTCGAGGAGGCGCTGCCGTACTTCGGTGCGCGCCACGTACGGCACGTCGGGCTGATGGCGTCGCGGTCGACGCGCGCCGCGATCAATGCGGGCGCAGCCGACTACGTCCCCAACTGCTACGGCGACACCCCGGCGCTGTTCCGCGACGGCGTGCTGCCGTGCGACGTGGTGCTCGTGCACGTCACCCCGCCGGACGCGGCGGGCTGGCACAGCCTCGGTACCTGCAGTGCGTACCTGTCGGCGGCGTGCACGAAGGCCAGGCTCGTGGTGGCGCAGGTGAACGAGCGGATGCCCGTGACCAGGGGAACGCGGATCCACACGAGCGCCCTCGACTACGTGGTGCCGGTCGACGAGCCGCTGTACCGCGAGGAGGTGCCGGCCGCGGGGCAGGTGGTCACGGCCATCGCGCGCAACGTGGCCGGCCTGATCGGCGACGGCGACGTGCTGCAGATCGGCATCGGCAAGCTCGGCAACGCGATCCTCGGCGAGCTGTCCGGGCGAACCGGGTTGCGGTTGTGGACCGAGACGTTCGGCGACGCGGCGCTCGACCTGTTGCGCGACGGCACGTTGCGCGGCAGCGAGGAGATGCCGGCGATCACCGCGACGTTCGTCACCGGATCGCCAGCCCTCTACGAAGCGCTGCACGGGGAGACCAGGGTGCAGGTGCTGCCCGTTGACCGCACCAACCACCCGGGCCGGCTCGCTGGCATCCCGCACCTAGTTGCCGTCAACTCGGCGATCGAGGTCGACCTCACCGGGCAGGTGAACGCCGAGACCCGCGGCGGGCAGGTGTACAGCGGCGCCGGCGGGCATCTCGACTTCGCGATCGGCGCGCAGCTGTCACCCGGTGGACGGTACGTGTGCGCGCTGCCGGCCACGGCCGGCGACGCGTCGCGGATCGTGCCGACCCTCTCCACCGCGGCGGCCGTGACCGTACCTCGGGCGCTGGCCGGATACGTCGTCACCGAGTTCGGCGTGGCGAACCTGCGCGGCCGGTCGATGCGCGAGCGCGCGGAGGCGTTGATCGCCGTCGCGCACCCGGATCACCGCGAGCTGCTGCGGAAGTCGTTGGACCGACAGGTGGGAGTGTCATGAGCGAACAGCTGACCGGTGGCGAGGTGGTCGTTGAGACGTTGCGCAGGGAGGGCGTCGACGTCGTGTTCGGGTTGATCGGGTCGGCGACGATGGAGCTGTTCGACGCCCTGCACGGCGCTGCGGACATCAGGTTCGTCGGGGTGCGCGACGAACGTACCGGCACGCACATGGCCGACGCGTACGCGCGCACGACCGGTCGGCCCGGCGTCATGATCGCCGGCCAGAACGGCCCCGGGGTGACCAACCTGGTGACCGGGTTGGCGCAGGCGTACCGCGCGTACTCGCCGGTGCTCACCCTCGGCGGCGCCGTCGCGCGTCCGCAGGTGGACAGGGAGAGCTTCCAGGAGCTCGACCAGCAGGCACTGCTGACGCCGGTCACCAAGCGCACGTTCTCCGTCGGCCTGCCGGAGAACCTCGCCCGCACGATGCACGCGGCCTTCCGCACTGCGCTCGCGCCGCGTACCGGGCCGGTGCACGTCAACCTGCCCCGTGACGTCCTCGCCGCGCCGATGGACCGTCCGGCACTGCCCGATCCCGCGAGCTACCGGCCCGCCGCCCGCCCGTACGGCGACCCGGCCTGCATGCCGGCAGCGGCCGAGCTGTTGGCCAACGCACAGCGGCCGTTGGCCGTCGCCGGCGCCGGTATCAAGTGGGGCGGCAGGTACGCCGAGGCGCTGCAGCTGGCGGAGACGCTCGGCTGCCCGATCGCGGCGGCGGCCGGGCACGGCGACGCGGTGCCGACGGACCACCCGCTGGCGGCCGGGCAGGTGGGGCCGCGCGGCAACGTCGTGGCGTCCCGGTTGATGCGCGAGGCGGACGTGATCGTCGCGCTCGGTACCAGGCTCGGGTTCAACTCCACGTTCTTCTCGACCGAGCACATCAACCCGGACGCGGCGATCGTGCACGTGGAGCTGGAGCCCACGGCGATGGGTAGGGAGTTCCCGTTCGAGGTCGGCATCGTCGGTGACGCAGCGGCCGTCGCCGGGCAGCTGACCGAGGCACTCGGCGCACACCGGCCGAGCGCTGCCGTGCAGGCGTGGACCACGCAGTTCCAGGCCGACCGGGCGGCGCTGCTCCAGGAACGCGACGCGGCGGCGATGACCGACCGCAACCCGCTGCAGCCGGCGCAGGTGTTCGGCGCCCTGCGCCGCGTGCTGCCGCGCGACGCCATCGTCACGCTGGACGCAGGCACGCTGTGCCTGCAGGCGACCGACGTCCTGCCGTACCACACGCCACCTGCCCTGCTTACCCCGTTGGACTTCGGCCTGGTCGGGTTCTCGTTCGCCGCCGGGCTCGGGGCCAAGCTTGCAGCGCCAGGCCGGCCGGTGGTCAGCCTGATGGGCGACGGTGGTTTCGGCATGACCACGTCGGAGTTGTCGACCGCCGTGGCAGAAGGCATCGCGACGACGGTGCTCGTACTGAACAACGGCGTGTGGGGCGCGGAGAAGGCGTACCAGCGCGACTTCTTCGGTGGCCGGTACCTCGGCGCGGACCTGCACAACCCGCCGTTCGACAAGCTCGCCGAGCTGTACGGTGCGCGCGGGCTTGCGGTCTCGAACGCCGCCGACCTGGACGACGTACTGAAGGAGGCGGTTGCCGGCGACCGTTGCTGTGTCGTCGACATCGCGGTCGACCCGGACGCGTTGTACAGCTTCAGGCGGGACTCGTTCGCGCACCGCGCAGGGGGTTCGGGGCGATGACCACGGTGGGTGTCATCGGGGTCGGCGAGCTCGGTTCCCGGTTGGCCAGGCGGCTGCGCGGAGGTGGCTACGACGTATGGGCGTATGACATCGACGCGACCGCGCTCGCCAGCCTCGCGACCGACGACATAAGCGTGGTGGACACGATCGCCGAGCTGGCCGAGCGGTGCCACGTCGTGGTCACCTGTGTCACCGACCACCACGCCGTACGTGAGGTCTGCCTGGGCGCGGACGGCATGGTCGCCGCCGCCCGCCCTGGGATGGTGCTGATCGACACCACGACGTCGCTGCCCAGTGTCACGGCTGCCGTCGCCGACGCGCTGGCCGAGCGCGGTGGGTACCTGCTGGACGTGCCGGTCAGCCGCGGTGTGCCGGCCGCCGAGCAGGGCACGCTGTCGGCGATGGTCGGTGGCTCGGAGGAGACCTACCGGGCCGTGCTGCCGTTGCTGCGTACGTTCGCGACGGACATCGCCCGCGTCGGCGACATCGGTACCGGGCACGCGGTGAAGCTGTGGAACATGCAGCTGATGGCCGCGCACCAGGTGGCGCTAACGGAGACGCTGTGGCGGGCGCGCAATGACGGGATGTCGGTCGCCGCAGCGGTCGCGGCGTTCGACGACGGGCAGGCGCGCACGTACCTCACCTCGAACCACTTCCCGAAGTTCGTGCTCACCGGCACGTACGACTCGAAGTTCACCACCGGCCTGATGCGCAAGGACCTGGCGCTGTCGCTGGAGCTCGGCAGCGAGCTCGGCGTACCCGCACCGGCCGCGTCGAACGCGCTCGCCGTGTACGACCAGGCGTGCGCGGCCGGCCTCGCCCCGGCCGACAACATGCGCCTGGTGCCCTTCCAGCTGGCCATGCGCGCCGGCGCCCCGGCTGCCGAGGCCGCACGCGCAGCACAGGCGGCCGCCGGCCCTCCCGACCCCGACGAGGCACACACCGACCCCACCTACCTGGCCAAGGCCGACGCCGACCTGTCCCAGGTGAACCGCACCGCCCTCGACGACGTAGTCGCCGCCATCGAGGCGTACGGCATACCCCCAGAAGTAGCCCTGGCGATGATCGCCGCAAGCAGCGGCACCAGCCAACACGTCGCATCCACACTCAGGTGTGGTCAGACGGCGGTGCGGCCGCCGTCGACCGGGTAGGCACCGCCGGTCACGAACGCCGACTCGTCGCCGAGCAGCCAGCAGACCACCGCGGCGACCTCGTCGGCGGTGCCGTAGCGGCACAGTGTCGACGTGCCTACGCCCTCGCCGGCACGCAGTGCGGACGCGTCGATCCGCTCGATCATCTCCGTACGGACCGGGCCGGGACACACCGCGTTCACCCGCACCCCGTACTCGGCGGCCTCGAGGGCGGCGGTTCGCGTGAGACCGAGCACCGCGTGCTTGGACGCGACGTACGGACCGAGCCCGACCCGGCCACGCAGGCCGGCTACCGACGCGGTGTTGACCACCGCGCCCCGTCCCCGCGCCCGCATCACCTGCAGAACAGCATGCAGACCGAGATACACGCCGCGGACGTTGACCCGCATCACCCGATCGAACGCGTCGACGTCGGACTCATCCAGGGTCGCCACGGTGCCCTCGATGCCGGCGTTGTTGTGGAACACGTCGATGCCGCCGAACTCGTCCACCGCGGCATCGACGTAGCTCGCGACGCCCTCGGCGGTCGAGACGTCCGCCGGGACGACCCGCACCGACTCGGCGGGCAGCTGCTGCGCGAGCTGGTCGAGTCCTCTCGCGTCGAGGTCGACGGCGACGACACGCGAGCCCGCGGCGACCAACCGCCTGGTGACCGCGCGGCCGATGCCGCGGGCGGCGCCGGTGACCACGGCGATGGATGCTGCGGTCACCTGGTCGCCTCCGCGCCGAGCAGTGCCGTGCACTGGCTGGACAGCACGCCCCCGTTGCCGTGGACGAGCGCGACATCACAGTCGGCGACCTGGCGGTCCCCGCTGTCGCCGCGCAGCTGCCGCACCGCCTCGACGATGAGCAGTAGGCCGTACATGCCCGGATGGCAGTACGAGAGCCCGCCACCGTTGGTGTTGAGCGGGAACTCGCCACCGGGCGCGATCCTGCCACCGGAGACGAACGCGCCGCCCTCGCCGTTGGCGCAGAAACCAAGGTCTTCCAGGAACAGGACAGGGGTGATGGTGAACGCGTCGTAGAGCTCCACCACGTCGACGTCCGCCGGTCGCAGGCCGGCTTGCGCGAACGCGGCCGCACCTGACTGCACGGCAGCCGTCTCGGTCAGCGACGGCATGCTCGAGATGTGCCTGTGGGTGTGTGCCTCGCCGGCACCGAGCAGATAGACAGGCGGCCGCGCGAGGTCGCGTGCCCGAGCCGCGCTCGTCAGCACCACCGCACCCCCACCGTCGGTGACCAGGCAGCAGTCCCTGATGCCAAGCGGCGAGCACACCTGCGGTGCGTCGAGTACGTCGTCGACGGTGAGCGGTTTCCGTTGCCAGGCAACGGGGTTGAGTGCGGCCCACGCCCTCGCGGCGACGGCGACCTCGGCCAGCTGCTCCCTGGTCGTGCCGTAGTCGTGCATGTGTCTCGCTGCTGCCAGCGCGTACGCGGTGACCGGCAGCATCGGACGATATGGCGCCTCGTACGGGCTGAGCTCCTGCGGTGCGGCCGCAGATCTGCCCTGCGACCGCTGGGTACTCCCGTGCGCGATCAGCGCGACCTCGGCGCGGCCGGTCTCGATGGCGGCCTGCGCGTGCTGTAGGTGGGCGACGAACGACGATCCGCCGATCTGCGTGGAGTCGGTGTACCGCGGTTGCACGCCCAGGTACTCGCCGAGGTTCAGCGTCGCCATCGACAACTGGGTCGACGAGGCGAACAGCGCGTCGACGTCGCCGAGCGTGAGGCCGGCGTCCGCCAGCGCGCGATGGGTCGCCTGTGCCATCAGGTCTGCCGGGGTGGTGCCCTGCGCTACTTCACCGAGGTCGGACTCCGCCGCGCCGACGATCGCCACGCTGCCCCGGGTCATGTGGCGGCCTCCGTCGGCGCGAACACCGGCCACGGCTCACCGTCGACGTCCAGTGACTCCATCCGCATCGTCACCCGCATGCCGATCGCTACGGCGTCCGGCTCCACGTCGACGACCTTGCTCATCATCCGGAAACCCTCGTCCAGGTCGACCAGCGCGATGTTGTACGGCTCACCGCCGCGCGGGCGCGCCGTCGTCGTCGAGTACACGGTGCCGTGCCCGCTGGCCTCCCGCCAGCGCAGCTCGGTGTCCCCGCTGCCCGGCGCGAGCACGCGCGGAAAGAAGACGGGCGTGCCGTCCGTCGTCTCCTGGTGGCCGAGCTTGCCCCGGCGACAATACTCACGGAACGTCTCGTACGGCGCGGTGTCGGTCACCGGGTACTCCTCTCCCCATCAGGCAGCACGAGCAGCGCGTCGGCGGCGACGACCCGGTCGCCGTCGACGAAGAGCGGGTTGACGTCGAGCTCGGTGAAGTCGCCGGTGTGGTCGGCCGCGAACCAGGAGATCCTCGCCAGCACGTCGGAGAGCACGTCCAGGTCTGCCGCCGGCTTGCCGCGCGCGCCGCGCAGCACCGCCGCGCCGCGCAGCTCCGCGAGCATGTCGCGTGCGGTCTCGGGACCGAACGGCGCCATCCGGTGCGTGACGTCGCCCATCACCTCGACGAGTACGCCGCCCAGGCCGACGGCGACGGTGGGACCGAAGAACGCGTCGTCCACCACACCGACGAACAGCTCGGTGCCGGTGGCGGTCTCCTGCACGAGCACACCGTCGACATGTGCCTCCGGCGCGTACGCTCTCGCGTTGTCGACGACGGTGCGTGCGGCCACCTTGAGCTCGTCGAGGTCGCGGATGCCGAGCCGTACGGCACCCGCCTCCGACTTGTGCGGCAGGTCGGGCGACTCCACCTTCACCGCGAGCGGGAACGGCAACGGCGGCTCGGTGAGTGCCTCGATGTCAGCGGGTGTGAGTAGCGCCTCGCGTACCACCGGCACACCGTAGTCGGCGAGCGCCTGCTTCGTGCGGTGCTCGCCGAGCACCCGCTCACCGGGACGGATGTCGACCGGCTGCGGCGTCGGGCGGCCGTCGGGCAACCGGCGTACGCCGCGCTGGGCCTTCGCTGTGAACTCGAGCAGCTTGCCGGCCGCGTATGCGGCCCTGCCGGGCGTCGGGTACCACGGCACCCGATGGTCGTGGAGCACGGCGAGAGCCGCCGCGATGTGCTCCGGCGGAGCGCTCCAGCCGAGGAACAGCGGCTTGTCGCTGCCGTCGACGGAAGCGACGACCTCGGCGGCCAGCTGGTCGGCGAGCGCACCCTGGATCGACGCGTTGTACAGGATCACCTGGTCCACGCCGGGGTCGGCGAGCACGGCTGTCAGCACCGAGTGCAGGCAGTCCGGCTGGTTGAAGATCTGCGCGGTGAGGTCGACCGGGTTGCGCAGCGAGCTGAACGCCGGCAGCGTGGCCCGCAGCGCTTCCGTGGTCTCCGCGGAGAGCGCGGCCAGCTGCAGCCCCGCCTCCTCACAGCGGTCCGCGAGCAGCACACCAGCGCCGCCTGAGATGGAGAGCACGGCAGTGTGCGGCCCGCGGGCCCGCTTGCGCTGCAGCACCGCTCGCGCCACGTCGACCAGGTCGTCCACGTCACGCACCTCGACGAAGCCGCCTTCGGTGAACACCGCGCGGTACATCTCCGGTGCCGCCGTGAGATTCGCCGTGTGCGACGCGGCCGCCTGCCTGCCCGGCGCCGAGTTGCCGACCTTCCAGACGACGATCGGCTTGCCGAGCTCCAGCGCGCGGTCGCCGAGCTCGGCGAGCCGGCGGCCGTCGCGCACGCCCTCCAGGTAGACCGCGAGCACCTCGACCTCGTCGCGCTCGAGCAGGTCCGCCAGCACGTCCAGCGCGTCGACGTCGGTCTCGTTGCCGGTGGAGACGACGTAGTCGAAGCCGATGCCGGCGCGCTCGGCCAGCCCCATGACGGCGTAGCCGAAGCCGCCGCTCTGGGTGACCATCGCGATCGGCCCGCTCGACAGGCCGGGTTCGGTGAAGATCGCGCCGAAGCCGGCGTAGACCTGGTGCCGCGGGCTGAGGATGCCCTGGCAGTTCGGCCCGACGACGCGCACACCGCTGGTGCGGATCGCCTCGTCCAGATCGGCCTGCAGCTGCTCGCCGTCCTCGCCGACCTCCTCGAAGCCCGCGCTCAGCACGATGGCGAACGGGATCTCCGCCTTGCCACACTCGGTGATGACGCCGGGTACCAGCGGTGCGGGCAGTGCGACGAGTGCGACGTCGCACGGCAGCGGCACCGCCGTGACGTTCGGGTAGCACTGCAACCCCTGCAGCGTCTCGTACCGCGGGTTCACCGGGTGCACCTCACCGGCGAAACCGAACTCTTTCAACGCGCGCACCGGTTGGCCGCCGATGCGCGCGGGGTTCTCCGACGCCCCGACGACGGCGACGGCACGCGGGTTCAGCAGTCTGCTCAGGTCGTCAGCTGGACGCATCGGCGACCTCTCCCGGAGTCGTCGTTGCCCGTGCCTCGAACCGGAGATCGCCCTTGCTGACCTTGACGTACTCCACCTGCGGACGATTGGCGAGCTCGTCGACCAGCTCCACGACCGGGTGCCGCGGCGGCCGCCACTGCGTGGCCATCGGGCCGGCCGCGCGCATGTCGTCGACCTGGGAGCCGGCGAACATGAAGTACAGCAACCGGTGCTCGTCGCTGACGCCCGGATACTGCGTGCGCAGCCGCTCGACGGCCGGTTCGAGTGGTGGTGGTTTGGTTGGGATCCGCGACGAGCCACGGGCGACGATCCGGTCGAGCACGTCGGGATACACGGGAGCCGGCAGGTCGCCGTAGTGGCCGAGCGCGTACTTCTTCACCTCATCAGGTACCACGTGGTAGCGCTTGCCGTGTACGACGTTGAACACCGCCTGCGTGCCGACGAGTTGCGCGAACGGCGTGATCATGATCGGCCAGCCGAGCTCTTCACGCACCACCGCGCACTCCTCGAGCACCTCGTCGAAGCGTTCGGGGATGCCGGCCTGCTCGAGCTGGAACTTCAGGTTGGAGAGCATGCCGCCCGGCACCTGGTGTTTGAAGTGGAACGCGTCGTAGTCGAGTGGCTGGCCCACCGGTTTGCCCTCGGCCTGCGCGATGCGGAGGAAGTGGTCGCTGATCTCCGCGATACCGTCCGCGTCGAGCGGGGCGTAGCAGTCCACGCTCGGCAGGTTGTGCATCAGCTGCTGGCTGGACGGTTGTGCCGCGCCGCTGGCCAGCGGCCAGATCGAGCAGTGCAGCTGGTCGGCACCCAGCCGGGCGGCCTCCAGGTAGACCAGCGGCGCGAGGCCGGTCAGGCAGTGGCTGTGGATCTCCAGCGGGATGTCACCGAGCACGCCTTTCAGCGCCGGCACGAGCGTACGTATCCGGTCCGGGGTGAGCAGACCACCGGCGTCCTTCAGCATCACCGTGTCGACCACGCCGCTGTCGACGAGCAGCTTCGCCTTCTGTACGTAGAGGTCGTCGGTGTGCACCGGGCTCTCCGAGAACGCGAGTGCGCCGAAGGTCTGCGCGCCGAGCTCCTTCGCCCGGCTGACGGTGAACAACACGTTGTCCATGTCGTTGAGGCCGTCGAACGCACCGATTACCCGGAAACCGTTGTGGTACAAGCGGTCGACCCACAGCGCGATGATGTCATCGGGCACCAGGTCGAAGCTGATCAGGTTCTTGCTACGTACCAGCGCACGCAGCGGGGTGTCCACCACCTTCGACCGCATCAGGCGCACCCGTTCCCACGGGTCCTCGCGCAGGTAACGCACGCACACGTCGAACTGGATCGCGCCTGCCAGGTCGATCGACTCCAAGCCGAGACTGTCCAGCCGCTGCGCGATCGGGAGCATCATCGGCGTGGTTATCCGTGTCGCCCACAGGCACTGCGGTCCGTCGCGCAGCGTGGTGTCGATGATCCGGATCTCTCTCATACCAAGGCGCTCCACTTGTCCGCGTTCTCGTCCACCCAACCGGTGTGTACGCCGTCGTCGAGGAACGCCGGCTCCGTCAGCAGGGCCTGGTGGAAGGGCAGGGTGGTGCGTACCCCGTCGACGGTGAAGTCGTCGAGCGCGGCTGCCGCACGGTCGATCGCCGTCGCACGGTCGGGACCGTGCACGATGAGCTTCGCCAGTAACGAGTCGTAGTACGGCGGCACGGTGTAGCCCGGGTAGCAGTGGGTGTCGACCCGGATCCCCGTGCCGGCGGGCGGTGACCACCGGTCGAGTGTGCCCGGCGCCGGCAGGAAACCGCGGGCCGGGTCCTCGGCGTTCACCCGGAACTCGATGGCATGCCCGGTGGTGGTCACGTCTTCCTGCGGCAGCAACGGCTCGCCTGCGGCGAGCTTGAGCTGTTCGGCCACCAGGTCGACCCCGGTGACCATCTCCGTCACCGGGTGCTCGACCTGGATCCTGGTGTTCATCTCGAGGAAGAAGAACTCGCCGGAGCGCTCGTCGACGACGAACTCGACGGTCCCGGCACCGAGGTAGTGCACATGGGCGGCGAGGTTCACGGCTGCGTCGGCCATCGCCGCCCGCGTCGCCGCGTCGACGATCGGTGACGGTGCCTCCTCCACCAGCTTCTGGTGTCTGCGCTGGACGGAGCACTCACGTTCGCCGAGGTGGATTGCCTTGCCGCTGCCGTCGCCGAGCACCTGGATCTCCACGTGTCTGGCCCGGTCGAGGTAGCGCTCCAGGTAGGCGGTGCCGTCGCCGAACGCCTTCTCCGCCTCCGCCGTGGCGCTGTCGTACGCCCGCGCGACCTGATCGGGCTCGGCGACGACGCGCATGCCGCGGCCGCCGCCACCCGCGCTTGCCTTGAACAGGAACGGATAACCCACGTCGGCCGCGAGCTCGGTGGCGTGCGCGGCCGACCGCACGCTCACCGAACCGGTGAGCACCGGCACCCCGGCTTCCGCAGCGAGCGCACGGCTGTGCAGCTTGTCGCCCATCGCCTCGATCGCGTCCGCGCTAGGACCGACGAACACAAGGCCGTGCTCGGTGCAGAGGCGCTGGAACGCTGCCCGCTCGGCCAGGAACCCGTACCCGGGATGCACGGCGTCGCAACCGGTGCCCAATGCCGCCGCGACGATCGCCTGTGGGTTCAGGTAGCTGCCGGTCGCCGCGGCCGGGCCGATGCAGAACGCGCGGCCGGCCCGGCGGGCGCCGAGCGTGTCCCTGTCGGCCGCTGACACGCCGAGCACGGTCTCGATGCCGAGTCGGTCGCAGGCGTCGATGACCCGTACTGCGATCTCACCGCGGTTGGCGACGAAGACCTTGTTGAGTCCGGTCACGTGCGCTCCGCCGGCGCGACCGCGACGATCGGCTGGCCGTACTCCACCGTGGCGCCGTCGGGCACCAGGATGTCGACGACCGTGCCCGCTACCTCGGGTGTGATCGAGTTGAAGAGCTTCATCACCTCGATCAGGCACACCACGTCGTCGGCGCCCACCTGGTCACCGACCTCGACGAACGGTGGTTCGCCCGGTGCCGGCGAGCGGTAGAAGGTGCCGACCATCGGTGCGGTCACCAGGTGGTGGCCGGATGAGACGTCCGGTTGCGCCGGTTGCGCATCGTCGGGTGGCGTGGCAGGAGGCTGCGGCGCGGCAGGCACGGTGGGCGAGCCACCGTCGTCCGGCGCCGCTGTCGACTGCTCGCCGGCCTTTCGTACGTAGACCTGCAGGTCGCCGAGCTCGATCCGCACCTCACCGAAGTGCGAGCGGTCGACGATGTCGAGGATTTCTCGTACGTCCTCCCGGGTGAGCTGCTGCCCACCGTCCATCGTGTTCATGCCGCGGTCCACCCTCCATCGAACGGCAGTGTCGAGCCGGTCACGAAGTCCGAAGCCCGGGAGGCCAGGAACACCACCGGGGCGACGATCTCGTGACTCTCGGCGAACCTGTGTTGCGGGATCCGTTCCAGTGCCCGCTGTCTGAGCTCCGGTGTCAGCTCGTCGGTCAGCGGTGTCGCCACGTGGGCGGGCGCCAGTGCGTTCACCTGCACGTTGTGCGACACCCATTCCATCGCCAGCACCTTGGTCAGCTGGATGACGGCGCCCTTGCTCGACGCGTACGCCGCCTGGTGCGTGGCGCCGGTGAGACCGAGCACCGAGGCCAGGTTGATCACCTTGCCCGACCGACGCGCCACCATCCGGCGACCCACGGCCTGCGCGCACTGGAAGGTGCCGACCAAGTTCACGTCGAGCACCCGGCGGAAGTCGTCCACCGCCAGGTCGGCCGCGAGCTCCCGGTGGTTGATGCCCGCGCTGTTGACGCAGATGTCGATGGCACCGACCTCGTCCTCGACACGGGCGACGACGTCCTCCACCTGCCCCGCGTCCGTGACGTCGAGCTGCCAGCCGACACACCGGCGGCCGGTCTCGACCGCGACCTGTGACGCCGTGCGATACGTGTCGTTGCCGTCAAGGTCACAGAGGACGACGTCGGCGCCGAAGGCGGCGAGCCCGAGCGCGGACAGTTGACCGAGGCCCGAGGCGCCGCCCGTGACGAAGGCCGTGCGACCGGCTAGGTCGAAGGTGGCTCGCAGCTGCTCGGCCGAGGCGGGACACGCACTCACGCCGCCCCCGGTTCCGCACCGCTCGGGCTGCTCGACCGCGCCGCCTCCTGGTGGCGGTCTGCAGTGAGGTCCGTGTCGAGCGTCTCCCTGCTCGCCCACGCACAGGCCGCGGTGAGCAGGCCGATGACGACGAGGTAGCCCGCCACACCCCAAGGCTTGCCGCCCGCCCAGGCCGTCAGCGCAGTGGCGAGAATCGGTGTCGTCGAGCCACCGATCACCGTGGCCACGGCGACCGGGAGCGCGAAGCCGGTGAACCGCACGCTCGGTGCGAACAGCTCGGAGAAGTACGCAGGTTGCGGACCGTACATGATGTAGATCCCGCTGCCGAGTAGCACGATCGCAGCGGTGACCAACACCGGTGAACCGGTGTTGACCATCAGGTAGTAGGGGAACGCCATCACGGCAACCCAGAGAGCACCGACCAGGTAGACCTTCCTGCGCCCGAACCGGTCGGAGACCGCACCCGCGATGATCTGCACGGCGATGAAGCAGGCACAGGCGATGAGCACCGCGCTCAGCGCGAGCACTTGCGACAGGCCGAGCGTGGCCGTCAGGTACGAGATGATGAAGACGGTGGTCATGTAGAACGTCACGGTGATGCCGAGGTGCAGACCGGTGTTGAGCAACAGCTGCTTCGGTTCGGTGCGTAGCAGCCGGAGCACCGGGTGCTTGACGACCTCGCGGTTCTGCTTCAGGTCCTCGAACACCGGCGTCTCCGTCACCCGCAGCCTGACGTAGAAGCCGATCGCGACCATCACGATGCTCGCCACGAACGGCACGCGCCAGCCCCAGTCGATGAACGCTTCGTCGGAGACGGCGACGGCAACCAGCAAGATCGTGGCGGTCGACAATCCCAGCCCAATGGGGGAGCCGATGTACGGGATGCTGCCCCAGAAACCCCGCCGACCCCTCGGCGCGTGCTCGACCGCCATGACTGCCGCGCCGCCGAGCTCGCCACCGAACGAAAAGCCTTGCAGGAAGCGCAGGGTGATCAACAGCAGCGGTGCAACGATGCCGACTGATTGGTAGGTCGGCAGCAGGCCAATGCCGACAGTGGCCAAGCCCATGAGCAGCAAGGTGAGCATCAACATCGCCTTGCGACCGATCTTGTCGCCATAGTGCCCGCACACCAGCGCGCCGAGCGGACGGGAGATGAAACCAACGGCGAAGGTGCCGAACGACAGGATCGTTCCCGCGACCGGGTCGAACTGCGGGAAGAAGACCTTCGGGAACACCAACGCCGCGGCGGTGCCGTAGAGGAAGAAGTCGTAGTACTCGATCGTGCTGCCGAACGTGGCCGCGGTGACGACCCGTTTGGTCAACACCGTGTCGTGCCCGGCCACGGAACGTGGGTCACCATTTGTCGCCATGTCAATCCGCCTTGTGTCCTCGTCGTCATGAGCGGAACTGCTCGCCGGTGGCTCCCCGTCCCTGGGTCGCGTGACCGCAGGGGTTGAATCTTAATTATTGATCTTACTTGATGGATCGAGCGTCATCAAACTATATAGTCTTTTCAGTGCAACACAAGAAGTGCTTAAATCTGGTGTGACCGCTCAATCAGGTGATCCCGGTTATTGAGATGAGAACGATGCAGCTAGAGTCGCGGGCCGGCAGCATGACGGTCGACAAGGCGATCGACCTGCTCGAGGAGATTGCGGCTGCGCCTGAGGGTGCACGCAACCTCGACGTCGCGCGTGGGGTGGGGCTGGACAAGTCGACGAGTCATCGGCTGTTGTCGACACTGGAGCGGCGTGGGTTCGTGCATCGTGACCCGCACACCAAGCGGTTCGTGCTCGGGCCGCGGTTGCTCCAGCTGGCTACGGGTAGCGCGATCAGCTCCACCCTGCTCGCCCGCCCGTTCCTGTACGAGCTCGTCGCGTCGACGGGGGAGAGCGCGTCGCTCTCGCTGCTCGTCGACCGGACGTACGTCTGTGTGGACGCGGTGCAGGCACCGCACGAGATCAGGTTCGCGTTGGATCTCGGTCGGCCGTACCCGCTGAACGCAGGTGCGACGGGGAAGGTGCTCCTCGCGTTCAACGCGCGGGCGGAGCAGCGGATGCTCGCCGGCGAGCTGCCGAAGTACGCACCGAACACGATCGTCTCGCCGGACGAGCTCGCGGCGCAGCTCGACGAGATCAGGCGTACGGGAGTCGCGGGCAGCGAGGGGGAGCGGGTGGCTGGCGGCTGCTCGATCGCCGCGCCTGTGACCGGGAGCGACGGCCAGGCGGTCGCGGCCATCGCCGTGTCTTCCGTGGGCGCGCGGCTCGACCTGCCGGCACTGCGCAAGCACGTGGGGCGGATACGCACGCTCGCGGCCGAGCTCTCCGAGGTGCTCACTTCATCAGGGAACTGACCGGGTTGTGCGGAAAGGCAGGTGCTCGATGTCCGAGCGGATCTCCAGGGAACGACTCCAGCAGCCGCCGGGTGAGGTCTACACCCAGACCGTGCTCGAACCGAGCTTCCGGTTCATGCAGGAGCACTACTACGGGTACCTGTTGGAGACCAACAAGGCGTGGGTGTCGATGCTCGTCGAGACGGGCATCGTGCCGGCCGACCGCGGGCGCGCACTGCTGCAGGCCGTGCTCGCGCTCGACGCGGAGGGGCCGGATGCGATAGCGGAGTTCAACCCGGCCTACGAGTACTTCTACTCGCACGTCGAGGCGAAGCTCGCCGAGCACGCCGGGGACGAGGCCGCCGGTGAGGTGAACATCGGGCGTACCAGGCCTGAGCCGCTGACCCGGCTGGTGCTCCGCTCGCGCATCCTCGACATCGCCGAGCTGCTGAGCGGCTTCACCCGCACGCTGCTCGACCTCGCCGAGCGCGAGGCCGACACGGTGATGCCGCAGTGGACACACTTCCAGCCCGCACAGCCGGCGACCGTAGGGCACTACCTGCTCGGCATGGTCGCGGCGTTCGGGCGCGACCACGACCGGCTGGTGGCCGCGTACGGCAACACCAACCAGTGCACGCTCGGCTGCGGTGCACTCGCCGGCACGTCGTATCCGGTGGACCGGGCGCTCGTCGCCGACCTGCTCGGCTTCGACGGGGTGCGCGAGAACACCATCGACTGCGTCTCGAGCGGCGACTACGTCCTCGAGACCACGGCCGCGTTGGCGAACATGCTGGTGACCGCGAGCCGGCTCGCGCAGGACCTCTACATGTGGAGCACCGACGAGTTCGGCCTGGTGGAGATCGGGGACGAGTTCTCCGGGTCGAGCAGCATGATGCCGCAGAAGAAGAACGCGTACCCGTTCGAGTACGTACGGGCGCGCGGTGCGCACGCGATCGGCGAGATGACGAGCGCGTACGGCACGCTGCACAACACCAACTTCCAGGACCTCAAGGACGTGGAAGAGGAGATCGTGCCGCCGGCCTTCCGGTTGCTCGACGAGGCAGAGCAGGTGCTGCGGCTGCTCGACGGGACGATCCGGTCGATGACTATCCACCCGTGCCGGATGCTGGCGCGGGCGGCGTCCGGGTTCGCGACGGCGACCGAGCTTGCGGCGGTGATCCACCGCGAGACCGGTGTGGACGCGCGCACGGCCCACCGCGTCGTCGGACACCTGGTGCTGCGCGCCGTGCAGGGCACCTGGCAGCCCGCCGAGATCGACGCGGCCATGGTCGCGGAAGCGGCGCGCGAGGTGCTCGGGCGGGAGCTGACGCTCACCGACGAGGCAGTGCACTCCGCTCTCGACCCGACCGCGTTCGTCGCCGCGCACAAGGTGCCAGGCGGTCCCGCGCCGGAGAGCGTCGCCCAGTCGCTGGCCACTGCGTCCCGTCGCCTCGAGGACGACGACGCGTGGGCGGCGGAACGCCGCGATCGGTTGGCTGCGGCCGAGAAGGAGCTGGCTGCCCACGTAGCCAGGCACGTCGGTTGACGGTGGTGTGATGCCAGCCAACGCGTTGACGGTGGTCGTGCACCGCAGCGACCCCGAGGCACAACACAGCTTCCGGGTCACTCGTACCGAGCCGATGATGGTGCTCGACCTGTTGCTCGCCATCCAGCGCGAGCACGACGCGGCCATCGGCTTCAAGTACTCGTGCCGGGTGGCGATGTGCGGCACCTGCACCGTCCGGCTGGACGGACGCAGTGTGCTGGCGTGCCAGACGCCGGTGCCGCCGGAGCGCGACACCGTACGCATCGACCCCGCGGCGGGCCTGCCGGTCGTGCGCGACCTGGTGGTCGACACCGCGCCGTTCTGGCGGGAGTGGGCGAAGGTGACGCCGTACCTGGTGCCGCGCGACGACCTGACCGAGCCGGCGGTGATCGCCCCGGACGCCGAGGAGCGGCAGCTGATCGACCCGGGGCTGGACTGCATCGGCTGCGGCGCCTGCTTCTCCAGCTGCGCCGTCGCCGCGGGTTCGCGTGACTTCCTCGGGCCGGCTGCACTGAACCGGGCGATGGTGCTGGTCGCCGACAGCAGGGACGCCGCCGGCGCTCAGCGGCTCGCCGCGGCAGGTGGCGCGGGCGGCGTGGACCGGTGTCACTACGTCTACGGCTGCAGCGCCGTGTGCCCGAAGGGCCTCGACCCGGCCGGGGCGATCCGGCAGCTGCGTGCCTGGCGGCTGCGGCCAGGGAGTGCCGATGACCGTTGAGATCCCCGACCCGGCCGACCTCACCGTCGTCGACACCGACGTCGCGGTCGTCGGCAGTGGCGGCGCGGGGCTGATGTGCGTACTGCACGTGAAGGACGCGGCGCCCGAGCTCGACGTGACGGTCGTCAGCAAGGGCGCCGTGGGCAGGTCGGGCTGCACGCGGATGGTGCAGGGCGGCTACAACGCCGTGCTCGACCCGGCCGACTCGGTGGACCTGCACCTGCGCGACACCCTGGAGGGCGGGAAGTTCCTCAACGACCAGGAGCTCGCGCACACCCTCGTCACCGACGCGCCGAAGGTCATCCACGAGCTGGAGACGCGCGTCGGCTGCTTCTTCGACCGTGGCCCGGACGGCCGCATCCACCAGAAGGCGTTCGCGGGGCAGCAGTTCGACCGCACCGTGCACCGCGGCGACCTCACCGGCATCGAGATCATGGGCCGGCTGCGGGACCAGATGTTCCGCGTGCTGCCGAGCGAGCTGGAGGACGTGCGCGCGCTCGACCTCGTGCTAGACGCGGACGGCGAGCTGACCGGTCTCACCGCACTCGACGTTCGTACCGGCAAGGCGTTGCTGATCAGGGCGCGGGTGGTGGTCGTGGCGACCGGCGGCTCGGCGACCATGTACCGCATCGCCGCGCCCGCGCGGGAGAAGACCGGCGACGGCGTCGCCATGTGCTGGCGCGCCGGCTTGCCGTTGCGCGACATGGAGATGCTGCAGTTCCACCCCACCGGGTTGCTGGCCGACCAGGCGCGGATGACGGGCGCGGTGCTCGAGGAGGGCCTGCGCGGCGCGGGCGCGTACCTCTTCAACGCCGTAGGCGAGCGATACATGGCGCGCTACGATGCCGAGCGGATGGAACGGTCGACCCGCGACGTCGTCTCGCGTGCCGGGTACACGGAGATCATGGCCGGCAGGGGTACGTCTGCCGGCGGTGTGCTCATCGACATCTCGCACCTCGGCAAGGCGGAGGTGGAGCGGCTGTTCCCCGGGATGGTGGAACGTACCAGGCAGATCGGCCAGGACCTGGCCACCGGACCGGTCGAGGTGTCGCCGACCGCGCACTTCCACATGGGCGGTGTGCTCATCGACCGCGACTGCCGCACCGAGCTGGCCGGCCTGCTGGTCGCAGGCGAGGACTCCGGCGGTACCCACGGCGCGAACCGGTTGGGTGGCAACGGTGTCGCGGAGTCGACGGTGTTCGGTGCGAGGGCCGGCGACACGGCCGTCGCGGAGGTCGTCGGGCGGGCGCTGCGGGAGCCCGACCGCGCGCAGGTCGCGGCGTCGCTGGCGCGTACGTACGCACCGCTGTCGCGTACCTCGGGGGAGACGCCGTTCCCGCTCACCGCGGAGCTGAAGGACGCGATGTGGCTCGGCTGCGGCGTCGTACGCGACGGAGCGGGGCTGCGCGACTGCCTCGGCAAGATCGGCGAGCTGACCGCGCGCCTCGAGCACGTCGCCGTGCCGGGGCCTGCGCAGGTCAACTACGGGTGGCAGGAGGCGCTCGACCTGGCCAATCAGCTCGCCGTGGCGCGTGCGGTGGTGGTCTCGGCGCTGCACAGGGAGGAGTCGCGCGGCGCGCACTACCGGTCGGACTTCCCCGAGCAGGACGACGCGCAGTGGTCGCAGTACGTCGTGCTCCGCGGCAACGCGGAAGTCGAGACCCACCAGGTGCAACACACCAGGCTGAGCCCGGAGGAGGTGTCGTGACCGCGGCACAGCTGGTGTTCCTCGCCGGGCTCACCGGGGTGCTGGTCGTCGTGGTGGCGTTCACCGTGGTGGTCCTGGGGTCCGCGCGCCGGGTGGACGGCGGCGCGTTCCTCAGCTGGGCGTTGCTGCGCCGCATCGCCAGGTCGCGCAACGAGCGGGCGGAGGCGGCCCGGTGGGCGTTCTACGCCCACCGGATCAGCGGGTTCGGCATCTTCGCGTTCCTCTGCCTGCACCTGGTGGACGTCAGCCTTTACGTGTTCTCACCAGCGCTGTACGACTCCGTGCATGCGCTCTACGGCACGGCACCGCTGCGGGTGTTCGAGTGCGCCCTGTTGCTGGCGATCTGCTTCCACACGTTCAACGGCCTGCGCCTGCTTGCCGTGGACATCGGCAACGTCGGTCTGACCGGCTCGCTGCGAATGCTCGGTGGCGTCCTGGTGTTGACGCTCGGGCTCGGCATCGCGGGCAGCGTCGTGATCCTTGGCCCGGTGATGGCATGACGAAGACGATGCCCGCTGCCAGGCGCGCGGTGCTGAGCTACCTCATGGTGCGCGTCACGGGGCTGTTGCTCGCGGTGCTAGTCACCGGGCACTTCGCCGTGACACACATCGTCAACGACGTCGCCGCGACCGACGCGTCGTTCATCGCCGAGCGCTGGAGCACGGTGCTCTGGGTGGTCTGGGACGGGCTGCTGCTCGCGTGCGCGCTCAGCCATGGCGCGAGCGGGGTGTGGGTGGCGATCGACGACTACGTGCGCCCCGGCAGGCGACGGCCCTGGCGGTCGGCGCTCGTCGCACTGACCGCCGTGCTGCTGGCCTTCGGCGTCACCGTGCTCGTGGTCGGCGCCGCCAGCTGAACCGTCAGGCGAGGATCGCGGCGACGCCCGCGCAGATCACCACGAACAACGCGATCGTACGGAACACGTGCGCCGGCAGCCGGGTGCCGGCGCACGTGCCGATCAGGTTGCCCGCGACTGAGCCTGGCACGGAGATGGCGAGCAGCAGCCAGCCGTGCGGGGCCGAGATACCGCCGACGAGGACGGCGACCAGGCCGAAAATACTCGACCCGACGAAGAACGCGGCCAGGTCGGCGATGAACTCCCTGCTCGGCGGGCGCGCCTGCGTCATCACGAGCGCCGGCACCACGCCGTTGAGCGAGGTCGTCGCGCCCAGCAGGCCGCCGGCCGCGCCGGCGAAGAAGAACGAGCCCTTCGCCGGTTGGTACGCGGGCTTCCGCATCGCCAGCGACACGAGCGCGAGCACGATGACGATGGCGCCGGTGGCGACCTTCAGCACCTCGGTGTCGATCCTGCCGAGCAACAGGGCGCCGACCGAGTAGCCGGGGAGGCTGCCGGCGACCAGCAGCGTCGCCCGGCGGGTGACGTGGCGGCGCAGCCGCGCGAGGGCAACCCCGCGGGTGATGATGCCGAGGCCGAGGTTGAGCAGCACGATGGTCGGCATCGGCACGCCCACGGCGAGCAGCGAGGGCGCGGCGACCAGCCCGTAGCCGAAGCCGCTGAGCCCACCCAACAGCGATGCCACGGCCACGATGGCGGCGACGACGACGATCAGCGTGAGGTCCATCGGCTCCTTGCCCGGCAGGCAACTGTCGGCCCAGTCCTCAGCAGTCTGCGCCGTCAGTCCTCCGGTGAACCACGGAATATGTGGGTGAGCCCGCTCACAGCGTCGTCGCCCTCAGGCCCAGTCCTGGTGCAGGTTGATGTAGTTGCCGCAGGTGTCGTCGAAGACCGCGTCGGTGCCGCCGTACGGCATCTGCGTCGGCGCCATGGTGAAGCCGACGCCGGCCTCCTTCAGCCGTGCGTAATCCGCGCCGAGGTCGGTCGTCGTGAGCGAGATCGCCGGTCGGCCGTTCTCGTACACGTGCTTCTGGAACGCACTCGCTGCCTCGTCCGGCAGGTCGAGCAGCAGCTCGGGCCCGTCCGGGTCCTCAGGTGACACGACGGTGAGCCAGCGGGCGCCAGGACCGTACGCGGCGTCGGTCTTCACCTGGAAGCCGAGCTTGCCGGTGTAGAAGTCGACGGCGCGGTCCTGGTCGTTGACGAAGATCTGGGCGAAACTGATTCGCATGGTGGTGCCTTCTCCAGTTCGACTCCAGTGCTTGTAGCAACCGGACGATAGACCATCCACCGCCGTCCTGGCTTCTTCCAGCTTGCGCACCGGCGGTCAGAGGTCGAGCGCGATGTCCAGCGCCGGCGCGGAGTGCGTGAGGGCGCCGACGGACAGGTAGTCCACGCCGGTCTGCGCGTACGCGTGTGCCTGCTCCAGCTGCAGCCCGCCCGAGACCTCCAGCTTGGTGCCGCTGCCCGCCACCCGGCGTACGGCGTCCGCGCACTGCTCGACGGACATGTTGTCGAGCAGCACGAGCGGTACGCCGAGTGCGACCGCCTCGTCCAGCTGGTCGAGGGTGTCCACCTCCACCTCGCACGGCAGCGCAGGGGCGTGTGCCCGTACGGCCTCGACGGCAGCGGTGATCGACCCGGCGGCGGCGACGTGGTTGTCCTTGACCAGGACGGCGTCGCCGAGGCCGAGCCGGTGGTTGACGCCACCGCCGCAGCGCACCGCGTACTTCTCCAGCGGGCGCAGGCCGGGCAGCGTCTTCCTGGTGTCCCTGATCGCGCAGCCGGTGCCCGCGACGGCATCCACCCAGGCCCGCGTCACGGTGGCGATGCCGCTGAGATGGCCGAGCAGGTTGAGCAGCGTGCGTTCCGCCGTGAGCAGCTCACAGGTGGGTGCGGTCACCGTGGCGACGACGCAGCCGGCCGGCAGCCGGTCGCCGTCCGCCCGCTCGGCGTGCAGCTCGTACGCGTCCGCCGTGAGCAGCTCGCCGAGCACCACGTCGACCAGCGGCAGGCCGGCGAGCACGCCGGGCCGCCGGCTGGTCAGCCGCGCCTTCGACCTGGCGTCGGCGGGCACCGTGGCGGCCGTCGTCGCGTCCGGCCCGAGGTGCAGGTCCTCGGCGAGCGCCGTACGGACCACCTCGCGTGCGGTGTCGAGCTCGGTCATCGGTTCACTCCTACGGGTGCCACGGTGTCCAGGGAACGGTCGTTGGCCGGGTCGGCCAGCCTGAGGTACGTACTGCGCCGCCAGCTCTCCAGCGGCCGCGGCGCGTCGTGCCGCACGTGGCAGCCGCGGCTCTCCTCACGGTGCGCGGCGGCCACGGCGACCGCCCGCGCAACCAGGGTGACCGCGCAGTCGACAGCCAGCTCCCCGCTGGTGACGGCGACCGGGTCGGCGGTGTCGAGCAGCGCGTCGACCGCGGCCAGGCCGGCGGCGTCGCGGCCGAGGGCGAGCCGGCTGCTGGCCAGCCGCTGCAGCGTCGGCCGGTCCACCCGCCGGCCGACGACGGGTGCCGGTGTGACGGAGGCGGCTGGCTGCCTGCGTTCACGGGCGATGGCGTGCGCCGCCCTGGCACCCGTCACCAGGCCCTCGACCAGGCTGTTCGAGGCGAGCCGGTTCGCGCCGTGCAGGCCGGTGCGGGCGACCTCGCCGGCCGCGTACAGGCCGGGGACGGACGTCCATCCGTCCAGGTCGACGGCGACACCCCCGCAGAGGTAGTGCGCCGCGGGCGTCACGGGGATCGGCGCGGTCGCCGGGTCGACGCCGATCGCCAGGCACGACGCGTGCACGGTGGGGAAGCGGGTGGCGAACGCGTCCATGCCGGTGGCGTCCAGCCAGACGTGGTCGGTGCCGGTGGCCGCGAGCCGGCGCGTGATGGCGGCGGCGACCACGTCCCGCGGTGCCATGTCGGCCAGCGGGTGCACACCGGCCATGACCGGCCGGCCGGCGTCGTCGACGAGCACGCCGCCCTCGCCCCGCACGGCCTCGGTGACCAGCGGACGCTGGCCGCCTGGCTCGCCGGTCCACAGCGCCGTCGGGTGGAACTGCACGAACTCGACGTCTGCCAGCGCCGCCCCGGCACGCAGCGCGAGCGCGAGGCCCTCGCCGGCGGCGACCGGCGGGTTGGTGGTGGCCGCGTAGAGCTGGCCGACGCCGCCGGTGGCGAGCAGCACGGCACCGGCCGGCACGAGCACCTGGTTGCCGGCGCCGTCGAGCAGCTGCGCGCCGGTGACGCCGCGCTCGTCGACGCACAGCCCGACGACGCTGTGGTGCGGCAGGATCGCCGTCTGGTCGCCCCTCGCGGCGGCCACGAGCGCGCGCTCCACCTCCGCGCCTGTCGCGTCGCCGCCGGCGTGGATCACCCGGAACGCGCTGTGCCCGCCCTCCCTGGTCAGCGCGTACTCCCCGGCCGCCGTGCGGTCGAACGCCGCGCCGCGCCTGGTGAGCTGGCGGACGGCCGCCGGCCCTTCGGCCAGGATCGCCCGTACGGCCGTCTCGTCGCACAAGCCGGCACCTGCGGTGACAGTGTCCGCGACGTGGGCGGCCACGCTGTCGCCGGTGTCGAGCTCGTCGAGCACGACGCTGATGCCGCCCTGCGCCCAACGGGTGCTGCCGTCGGGCAGGCCGGCCTTGGTGACCACGAGCGTGCGCAGGCCGAGCGCGCGGGCTTCGAGCACCGCCGTCAGCCCGGCCACCCCGCTACCGACGACGAGCAGGTCGACGCCGGCCAGCTGGATCGGCGTGCCGGGGCTCACTCGCCGCCGCCCGGCTGGCCGATCGCGATCATCCGCGTCACGGCGGAGCGCGCACGTTCGGCGATGGTCGGGTCGACGTGCACCTCGTCGGTGCCGTCCCGTAGCGACCGCAGCAGCGCGGCCGGCGTGATCATCTTCATGTAGCGGCAGCTCGCCCGGCCGTTGACCGGCTGGAAGTCGACGTCGGGCGCGGCCTTCCTGAGCTGGTGCAGCATGCCCACCTCGGTGGCGACGAGCACGCTCTTCGCCGCGGTGGACCGCGCCGCGTCGAGCATCCCGCCGGTGGACAGCACGTGCACCCGGTCGGCGTCCACGGTGCCGCTCGCGGCCAGGTAGAGCGCTGAGGTGGCGCAGCCGCACTCCGGGTGGACGAACAGCTCGGCGTCCGCCGTGGCCTCGGCCTTGCTCGCGAGCGCGGCGCCGTCGATGCCGGCGTGCACGTGGCACTCGCCGTGCCAGACGTGGACGTTCTCGCGGCCGGTGACCCGCTTCACGTGTGCGCCGAGGAACACGTCGGGCAGGAACAGCACGTCCTGCTCCGGTGGGATCGAGCGCACCACCTCCACCGCGTTCGACGAGGTGCAGCAGACGTCGGTCTCCGCCTTCACCTCTGCGGTGGTGTTCACGTACGAGACGACCACGGCGCCGGGATGCTCCGCCTTCCACGCGCGGAGCTGGTCGGCCGTGATGGAGTCGGCCAGCGAGCAGCCGGCGCGCTCGTCCGGGATGAGCACCGTCTTGCCGGGGGAGAGGATCTTCGCCGTCTCCGCCATGAAGTGCACGCCGCAGAAGACGATGGTGGACGCCGAGGACTCCGCGGCGATCCGGGAGAGCGCGAGCGAGTCGCCGACGTGGTCGGCGACGTCCTGGATCGCCGGCACCTGGTAGTTGTGCGCGAGCAGCACGGCGTCGCGTTGCTGCGCGAGCCGGCGGACCTCCGCCTGCCACAGCGGCGTCGCCGCCTCCGCGTCGTGCTCCGTGACCAGCTGCGTCATGGGTACCTCTCCTCGCTTTCACCTGCCGGTCGGCGCGGCGTCGTGTCGACCCTGATGTTTTCGACTTATAGTCGAAAACGTGCATGATCCTAACACCGCGGCGCCCGTGCCGGTCGGCTCAGTCGTCCACGAAGTGCTCGCCGCCGTACTCAGCGTTCGGGACGGCCGGCTGCACGTGCTGCTGTGGCAGCGGGCGCAGCCACCCGCGGACGGCCACTGGGCGCTGCCCGGCGGCGTGCTCGGCGCGGGGGAGAGCGTCGAGGAGTCCGTAGTGCGGCAGCTCGCGGAGAAGGTCGACGTCAGGGACGTCGCGCACCACGAGCAGCTCGCCGTCTTCTCCGACCCGCACCGGCGCCCGGGGGCACGCCGCATCGCCACCGCGTTCCTCGGGCTGGTGCCGACCGACGCCGACCCCCGGGTGCCCGCGGACACCGCCTGGTGCCCAACCGACGCGCTGCCCGTGACGGCGTTCGACCACGGCGCGATCGTCGCCGGCGCGGTGGAACGGCTACGGGCGAAGCTCTCCTACACGAACATCGGGTTCGCGCTCGCGCCGCCGGAGTTCACCATCTCCACGCTGCGCGAGCTCTACGCCGCGTCCCTCGGCTACGACGTGGACGCCACCAACCTGCAGCGCTTCCTCACCAGACGCCGCCAACTGGAGCCCACCGGCGGCGCGACGGCGAGCGGCCCCGCCGGCGGCCGCCCGGCTTCGCTGTATCGCTTCCGCACCCACCGCCTGGCGGTCACCGACGAGTTCGTCGCCTTCCGGCCACCCCGCTGACCCGCCGCGCCGTCACGGGCCGGCCGGCGGCTGGAGCCGACCCGGGGATCGGCGGCGAGCGGTCCCGCCGGTGGTCGGTCGGCTTCGCTGTACCGGCAGCGCACCGGCTGGCAGTGTCGCCTTCCGGCCACCTCGCTGACCCGCCGCGCCGTCACCAGCCGGCCGGCGGCTGGCGCCGGCCCGGGGGATCGGCGGCGCCGTCACGGGCCGATGCCCCACTCGCCGGCGCGAATAACGCCGGCCCTCACCAGCCGGCCGGCGGGGCTGGAGCCGACCCGGGGATCGGTGGCGAGCGGTCCCGCTGGCGGCCGGCCCGCTTCGCTGTGCCGGTTCTGCGCCCGGCGGCTGGCAGTGTCGCCTTCCGGCCACCCCGCTGACCCGCCGCGCCGTCACGGGCCGATGGCCCACTCGCCCGCGCGCATGACGCCGGTCAGCTGGAGGGCGTCGTCGAGTACCACCAGGTCGGCGCGCTTGCCTGGCTCGAGGCTGCCGACCGTGTCGGCGAGGCCGAGCGCCTGCGCCGGGGTGAGCGAGGCGGCCCGTGCCGCGTCGACCAGGGAGAGGCCGGCGTCCTGTACGGCCCGGCGTACGGCTGTGTCCATGGTGAGCGTGCTGCCGGCGATCGAGCCGCCGTCGGCGAGTCTGGCCACGCCGTCGGCGACCTGCACCGCCAACGAGCCGAGCTGGTACGTCCCATCGCTGCTGCCGGCGGCGCTGATCGCGTCGGTGACCAGGCACGCCGTGCCGGTCTCCGCGGCGAACCTGACCACCCGCGGGTCCAGGTGCACGCCGTCGTTGATCAGCTCGCAGGTCACCTGCGGCGCGGATAGGCAGGCGAGGATCGGGCCGGGTTCGCGATGGTGCAGCGGGCGCATCCCGTTGAACAGGTGGGTGGCGACGGTGGCGCCGGCGTCGATCGCCGCGCGCGCCTGGTCGTACGTCGCGTCGGTGTGGCCGACCGCAGGCACGACCCCCGCGGCCACCGCCGTGCGGACGAGGTCGAGCGCGCCGGGCAGCTCAGGTGCCACGGTGATCATCGCGGCACGGCCTGCGGCGGCGTCCAGCAGCGCCTCGACGGCCCCCGGGTCGGGATCGCGCAGATGCGCGGGGTCCTGCGCGCCGCAGCGCTGTGCGGACAGGAACGGTCCCTCGAAGTGCACCCCGGCGATCGCACCGTCCGCGGCGAGGCCGGACAGCACGGCCGCCTGCCCGGTCAGGGTCGCGAGCGGCGCCGTGACCAGGCTGGCCAGCATGGTGGTGGTGCCGTGGCGGAGGTGGAAGTCCGCGGCGGCCCTCGCCTGCGCCGGGTCGTCGGTGGTGAAGGTCGCGCCGCCGCCACCGTGGCAGTGCAGGTCGACGAAGCCTGGCAGAACGTAACCGTCCAACTGCAACGAGTGTTCGTCCGCGGTGGGCGCCGGCGGTGGACCTGTGCCCACGTCGGTGAGGCGTCCGTCGGCGACCCGGAGCCAGCCGGCCGTCACCCGCTCCGGCCCCACCAGTCTGCCGCCGGCTAGTACTGTCACCCCTACCTCCTCGCCGCGGTGCTGTCGGTGACCGTAGCCCATTGACCGCGGCTGTCGCGGCAGGAGAGCATGTCGCAAACTCGCAATGACGCCCACCAGAGGAGACGTTCATGGCTCGGGTCTTCTTCGACAAGGCCTCCCGCATCTACCCAGGCTCCGACGACCCCGCTGTGGACGCGTTGGATCTCGAGGTCAACGACGGCGAATTCATGGTTCTCGTCGGCCCGTCCGGTTGTGGCAAGTCGACCTCGCTGCGGATGCTCGCGGGCCTTGAGGGAGTCGACAAGGGTAACATCTACATCGGCGAGCGCGACGTCACGAACCTGCCGCCCAAGGACCGTGACATCGCGATGGTCTTCCAGAACTACGCGCTCTACCCGCACATGACCGTACGGGACAACATCGGCTTCCACCTGAAGATCAAGCGGACGCCGAAGGCCGAGATCAACGAGCGGGTGATGGAAGCCGCGAAGCTGCTCGAGCTCGAGGAGTTCCTCGACCGCAAGCCGGCGAAGCTGTCCGGCGGTCAGCGGCAGCGGGTCGCGATGGGGCGCGCGATCGTGCGCCAGCCGCAGGTCTTCCTGATGGACGAGCCGCTGTCCAACCTGGACGCCAAGCTGCGTGTCGCCACCCGTACCCAGATCGCCTCGCTGCAGCGGCGGTTGGGCGTCACCACGATCTACGTCACGCACGACCAGATCGAGGCCATGACCATGGGCGACCGGGTCTGCGTGCTCAAGGACGGTCTGCTGCAGCAGGTCGACACGCCGCTGAACCTGTACGAGAACCCGGCGAACGTGTTCGTCGCCGGGTTCATCGGCTCGCCGGCGATGAACCTGATCAACGGCACCATCTCCGAGGCCGGCGTCGACCTGGGTGACGGCTACATGCTCCCGCTGACGCCCGACCAGCGTGGCCAGGTCAGCGACGGCAAGGTGGTCGTCGGTGCGCGGCCGGAGGGCGTCCTGATCGGCGCCGAGGGCGACGGGCTGAAGGCGACCGTCGAGCTCGTCGAGGAACTGGGCTCGGACGCGTTCGCGTACTGTTCCGCGGTGGTGCCCGGCCACGAGGACACCCAGGAGATCACCGTCCGCTGCGACCCGAAGAACACCCCGGTCAAGGGTGCGACGGTGGGGCTGCGCCTCCACGAGCAGTCGCTGCACGTGTTCGACGGCGTGAGCGGCGAGCGGCTGTCCAACTGAACGAGCCGTCCAAGGGCGTGTCACTTCGCGAAGGGACACGCCCCTGCGTGCTGTCGTGGTGAACGCGTAAAGTGAGCGCAGGGTGTAGGTCCCGCCTGGCCTACGCGAGTCTCGTTGAATGACATAGGTGTAGTTTGGTGCGTACGATGTGGCTGACCGAGCCGTTTGATCCGGAGGTTCTGCATGAGCATCGCCGCGCAGTCGAGAGCAGCCGCTGACGTGCCAGGTGAGCTGTCCGAGCGAGACGCGGAGATCCTGGCCTTCGAGCGGAAGTGGTGGAAGTACGCCGGGGCCAAGGAGCAGGCGATCCGAGACCTGTTCGGGATGCCCGCGACCCGCTACTACCAGATCCTCAACGCACTGATCGACCGTCCGGAAGCGCTCGAGCACGACCCAATGCTGGTGAAACGCCTCCGCCGGATGCGCGCCTCCCGCCAACGCGCCAGGTCCGCCCGCCGCGGCGAGCTCGCCAGCCCCGCCCAGTAACCCTCAGCTCGCCGGCCCGACCGACACCTCGCTGGCGTCGGTCGGAAGCCCGGCTCTGCACCTCGCCGGCCAGGCCGGAAGCCCGCGCCCGACACGCCGCCGGCGCTTCGCCGCCCTGGTCAGCAGGCTCGGCCCTCCCCGGTACCTCGCCGCCGCGGCTGCCTGCCGCTCGCTGGTATCGGCCCGCGCTGACTTGCACGCCCGCTATGCCGGGTGCGGTCACACTGTCCACCGGTCGCCGTGCGATGCACCGCGGAGGGCGTCGCCGGTCGGCCCGCCCAGGCTGGCCGGCAGCCCCGGCTGGCTGGCAATCCTCCCGGTGGCGAGCTCTCGCGGTCGGCGCGTCGCTCGGCGGTGGCTAGCCGCAATACCGTTCAGTTAGCGTTGGACGGTGTAGTTTGGTGATATGCCTCGTGCTGGGTGGAAGAAGCCGTCCTCGGATCGTCGGTTGTCGGACCTGGTCTCGGTCGGGGTGCTCACGCGGGTGTTCCCGCCGGGGCTGGT
>WHTA01000039.1 GCA_009379825.1 Streptosporangiales bacterium | reverse complement strand
CGACCTATTCATTACGAGTGAATCGCTCTGCCGACTGAGCTAAGGTGGCGCACCCGCAAGTGTACTGGGGGTGATGAGCGGGCCGACAAAGTGGTCGGAGGGTGAGCACTTCTCGGAGGCATGCTGGGGGTGTTCCCGACGACCACGTACGGAGGAGCCGTCATGCTTCGCGGATTCGCCACCCTCAGCTTCTACGCCGACGACCTTGCTGCGGCCCGGCAGTGGTACACCGAGCTGCTCGGGGTGGAGCCGTACTACGCGTTCCCGCACCCGCCGCAGCAGCCGGCGTACGTCGAGTTCCGGGTCGGGGACGACGAGGACGAGCTCGGCATCATCGACCGCAGGTACGCGCCAGGGGCGCCGATGTCCGCGCCCGGCGGGGCGGTGATGTTCTGGCACGTCGACGACCTGCCCGCGGCCCTGGCGCGGCTGGAGGAGATGGGCGCGACCGTGCACGAGCCGCTCACCGAGCGCGAAGCCGGGTTCGCGACCGCGTCGGTGGTCGACCCGTTCGGGAACGTGCTCGGCGTCATGTACAACCCGCACTACCTGGCGGTTCTCAAAGCTCGGAACGGTTGACGGCCACGGCGCTGCAGTCACGCAGTGTCGGACCGTTCTCCCGCGGCCGTCGCGCTACTAGGGTGATGACCTTTGCGGCCGATAGGGAGCGAGCATGACGACGGAACCGTCAGTAGGCAGGCGGACATACCGCCGGAGATGGTCCGTCGCGTCGCCGGCGCCTCGCTGATCGGCACCGCCCTGGAGTGGTACGACTACTTCCTCTACGGCACCGCTGCCGCGCTGGTATTCGAGACGCTGTTCTTCCCCGGTTTCGCACCCGGTGTCGGCATCCTCGTGGCATTCCTCAGTTTCGCCGTCGGTTTCGTGGCGCGGCCGATCGGCGCGATCGCGTTCGGGCACCTGGGGGACCGGCATGGCCGGCGGCTGGCGCTCATGGTCACGGTGCTCGTCATGGGCCTGGCCACGGGGCTCATCGGCTTGCTCCCGGTGTACGAGTCCGTAGGCATCGCCGCGCCGATCGCGTTGAGCCTGCTCAGGTTCGCCCAGGGCTTCTCGGTCGGCGGCGAGTGGAGCGGCGCAGTGCTGCTGGCGTTGGAGTACGCGCCGGCGGACAAGCGGCCGTTCTACGCGTCCATCCCACAGCTCGGTTCCCCGCTCGGCACGCTGGTGTCGAGCGGTGCCTTCATCGCCGTCACGCAGCTGCCCGAGGACGCGCTGCTCAGCTGGGGTTGGCGGCTGCCGTTCGTGTTCGCTTTCGTGTTGCTCGGCGTGGCGGTCTACCTGCGGGTGCGGATCGAGGAGTCGCCGCTGTTCAAGCAGATGCTCGAGGAGGAGCGGGCGCAACGGGTACCGCTGTTCACCGCACTGCGGTTCTCGCCCGGCCGGATGGTGCTGTGCGCGGCGGGTTCGCTCCTGGGCATCGGCGGCTTCTTCCTGCTGACGACCTTCATCCTCAGCTACGGCACCGAGACACTCGGCCTGTCCAGATCGACGATGCTGTTGGCCACGCAGCTCGGTGCGGTGGCCGAGATCGCCATCATCATGTACTTCGGTCGGTTGGCGAACAGGTGGGGCGCGTGGAAGGTGAGCGCGTTCGGTTCTGCGGTGACGCTGGTGCTGGCGTTCCCGATCTTCCTGCTGATCGGCACCAGCAGCGCGGCGCTCGTGATCGTCGGCGTCACCGTCGGCATCGCCGCGCTGAGCATTCCGTACGCCCCGACGGGTGCGATGCTGGCCGAGTTGTTCCCCAGTGAGGTCAGGTACTCGGCGGTCGCGCTGTCGTACAACATCGCGGGCATCGTCGGTGGCTTCGTGCCCGCCATCGCGCAGGTGTTCCTCGGCTTCTCCGACAACCAGGTGTGGGGGCCTGCCCTGCTGCTCGCGCTCATCGCCGCGACCAACCTCGCCGGCGCACTCGGCATCTCCGTCGTGCGGAAGCGGAAGCGCTACGTGTAGAGGTCGCGCCTGGCAACGGTGACGTCGCGGAGCACGTCCGGCCGGATGGTCACGCCGGTGCCGGCGCCCTGCGGCACGTCGATCGCGCCGTCGTCGAGTACGAACGGCTCGGTGAGGTCCTCGGCGTAGTAGCGGCTCGACGCGGACGTGTCGCCGGGCAGGACGAAGCCGGGGAGCGCGGCGAGCGCGAGGTTCGGTGCGCGGCCGACGCCGGACTCGAGCATGCCGCCGCACCAGACGGGTATGCCGTTCGCCGCAGCGACGTCGTGGATCCGCCTGGCCTCCAGGTAGCCGCCGACCCGCCCCGGCTTGATGTTTATGACGCGGCACGCGTGCATGGCGATCGCCGTCGCGGCGTCGCGGGCGGAGGTGATCGCCTCGTCCAGGCAGATCGGCGTGCGCAGCACCCTGGCCAGCTCGGCGTGCCCGCGCAGGTCGTCCTCGGCGAGTGGTTGCTCGATCAGCAGCAGGTCGAACTCGTCCAGCCGGCGCAGGTGCTCGGCGTCGTGCAGCGCGTACGCGGTGTTCGCGTCCACCTGCAACGTGAGGTCGGCACCGAACTCCGTTCGTACGGCGCGCACCGGCTCGATGTCCCAGCCCGGCTGCACCTTGAGCTTGATCCGTACGTAGCCCTCGGCGAGGTAGCCGGCGACGGCGTCCAGCAACTGGGGTATCGAGTCCATGATGCCCACCGACACGCCTGCGGGCACCCGCTCGCGCACCGCGCCGAGGTAGTTCGCGAACGACATGTCGTGCGCCCGCAGCTCCGTGTCCAGCAGTGCGGTCTCCACCACGGCCTTCGCCATGACGTTGCCCTTGATCGGATGGAGCAGAGTGCCCACGCGCCCGGCGGTGAGGTCGTCGACGCCGGTCAGCAGGGGCAGCATGTGGTCCCTGATGGCGATCTCGGCGCCGGCCGCGAACTCTTCGCTGTAGGACGGGTCGGGGTCGCCGGCGAACTCGGCCCAGCCGGTGCCGGCGTTCGTGTCGACGCGCAGCAGGAACGTGTCGCGCCACGAGACCGCCTGGTTGGAGGTGCGGAACTCGCCGACAAGCGGCAGGCTCACCTCGACCAGCTCGACGTGCTCGATCTTCACCCGGCCTCCTCCGTCGTGAGGTGGTACCAGCCGTCGCGGGTCATGCCGGTCGCGCGGAAACCGGCCGCGAAGGCGGGGACGAACACGTCGCGCACGGCGGCGCGCCAGCCGGCGGCAGCGCCAGGGTCGTCTTGGCGCAGCGCCACGATGTCGTGCGGCACGCGGCACCAGAGCGCGTCGGGCACCCGGATCGCCAACGGGCCACCGTCAGGTGCGGTGGCGGTCACGTCGGCGGTGGCAGGGTCGGGCGGTGCGGGAGTGTCCGTGGGTTGCTGCGGCCGGACGTCGGTGAGCGTCCACTCGGCGGTGAGCCGGTCGGTCTCGTCCTCGCTGTTGAGGCCGTCGTCGAGCGGACCGTAGAAGTCGACGGAGTACTCGCGCGCCATCGCCCCCAGCTTGACCAGGTTGAAGCGCGCGTTGCGGCTGACGAGCGGGTCGAACGTCCACAGCATCACGGTGGCGTCGTGCTGCAGGGCCCATACGCGTTGCGCCTGTTTGAGCGCGACGCCGATGCCGCGGTCGCTGCTGTGCGCACCGGCGATCAGCGAGTAGACGCTCCGCGCCGCCGGCGGCCCGAAGAACGCCGCGGCCGCGCCGATCGGTGTGCCGGCACGGAACGCCACGTGTACGGCGCCGCCGCCGTGTCCCAGGCTGCGCAGCACGTCTGCAGGAAGTGGTGGACAGCCGGGCGGCGTCGCCCAGATCTCGGCGAGCAGCTCGACGGCGGCAGCGAGGCGGGCAGGTTCCTCGACCCGCTCGACCTGCACGTCGGCGCCGGCCGCGGCCACCGAGGCGCGACGGCGGGCATCGTCGAGCGCGGATGTCGGTTCAGGCACTCGTCCAGTATCGCTGCCACGCCACCGCGGATACGTCAGCGGGAGGGAGGATCGGGCTCGCGGGGGGGGGGGTGGTTCGCTGCATCGATGGCTGCTCGTTGCGCAGCGATGGGGTCAGCCGCGGAGCGCGGGCTCGAAGTAGTCGTAGAGCAGGTCGACGACGGCTTTCAGGTAGCGGTGTCCACGCTCCGCGTCGGCCGCCCGGGCGTCGCCGAGTACGCCGACGTCGGTGAGCGCGGCGGTGCCGTGCTCGAACAGGTATTTCGCGGTGGCGTCGTCGAGCTGCTTGTCGAAACCGGCGACGGCGGCGTCCATGTCCACCAGGTCGGGACGCAGCGCGAGCACAAGCGACGTCTCCGACTCGCCGGCATGCGCGCCGCTCACCTCTGGCGCGATCCCCTCCTCGGCGCTGACCGCCTCCATCGCCCGGATGAACGCCAACAGGTCGGTGTACGGCAGGAACCGTGCGCCACCGATCGTGCCGCCGGTGCGTTCGTACAGCTCCCGCAGTGGCGCGAAGTTCCCGCCGTGGCTCGGCACCACGAGTACCGTCGTGAAACCGTGCTCGGCAAGGCTCGCGACGCACTGCTCGACGACGCTCAGGAAGGTCGGGGTGTCCAGGGTGAGGGTGCCGGGGAACGCCATGTGGTGCGTCGATACACCGAGCGGGATCGTCGGTGCCATCACCGTGTTCGGCAGGCGCGGGGTGAGCTCGGCGACGAGCGCCTCGCCGAGCAGGGCGTCCGTCTGTAGGGGCAGGTGCGGGCCGTGCTGTTCGGTCGAACCGACGGCGAAGATCGCGGTGCGGACGCCGTTGTCGAGCGCCTCCCGTACCTTCGGCCACGACATCTCGTTCAGCCGGGGCGCCCGGCTCGACAGCTCACTCACGGCAACACACTCCACTTGCGCTCGCCTCCGCGGACGCTTGCAGGCTATCGCCGGTGGGTCGGTTGGGAAACCCGTCAGTCGCCGCGGAGGCGGTTGTGGTCGCGCAGCATCGACACGAGAACGTCGTGCGGCAGGGCGGGCGAGCGATGGTGGTCGCGGCCGACCATCTCGGTCGCCGCCACCAGCGCGTTGACGACCGCCTCCTCGACGGCTTGCACCGTCGCGGCGTAGAACGGGTCGATGTTGCCCCACGGGACGAAGGTGAGGCGTTGGTAGTCGTCCGTCGTGCCCGCCATCGTGCTCGTCAACGCGCCGGTGTTGGCGGTGGAGAACGCGAGGAAGATGTCGCCGGAGAAGTGCCCGCCGGACGTGCCGGTGCGGGCGATTCCCAACGGCACCCGACGGGCAAGCGCCTTGCACTGGTTCGGTAGCAGCGGGGCGTCCGTCGCGACGACCACGATCACCGAGCCGGCGCCTGGCGCGTCGAGCGGGTCGTCGTCGCGCAGCTCGCGGCCGACGGGGATACCCGCGACGGTCAGCTCTGCGCGGGAGCCGAAGTTCGCCTGGACGAACGCGGCGACGGTGTAGGTGTCGCTGCCGTACGCCACCACCCGCGACGACGTGCCGCTGCCGCCCTTGAAGCCGTAGCAGTTCATGCCGGTGCCACCGCCGACCGAGCCTTCCGCGACCGGACCGGTGTCGGCCGCGTCGATGGCTGCCGCGGCGTGACCGGGCAGTACGTGACCGCCGTTGATGTCGTTCAGGTAGCCGTCCCAGGTCTCGGCTACGACCGGGAGCAGCCACTCCCTGGCGAGCTGCGGGTGCTCGCGGTGCACCCACTGCAGGACGCCGCTGTGCACCGGGCCGACCGCGTGCGTGTTGGTGATCGTCACCGGGAGGGTGAGTGCGCCGGTCTCCTCGATCCAGGTCGTGCCGGTCATCTCCCCGTTGCCGTTGAGCGAGTACCAGCCGGCGGCACACGGGGTTCCCACGCCGTCCCTGCCGCGGGGCAGGATCGCCGTGACCCCCGTACGGACCGGGCCCTCACCGGTCACCAGCGGGCCGGAGCCCGAGACCAGTGTCCGGTAGCCGACCAGGACCCCCGGGGACGTCGGTGATCGCGTTCCAGGTCCCCGTCCGCCCTTGGAACGGCACGCCGAGGTCGCGCGCACTCATGTCGCGGTGGCCGTGAGGTCGGAGCAGCCGGTGGCATCGCGGGCGTAGGAGAGGATCAGCTCGAACGCGCGCTGCGGCGCCATCACGTTGGGGCCGCCAAGGATGTGCAGGCCGTAGCCGTTCTCCAGCGACACCAGGTTCGCGCCGATGTCGAGCGGCGGGGCGGTCGGCCGGAAGTGGCCCTGTGCCTTGCCCACTTCCAGGATCGCCGCGTACATCGTGACCTGCCGGTCGAACAGCGCCTCGTGGATGACGGCGTATGTGGGGTCCTCGCGTACCGCGGTCGTGAACTCGTACAGCACGTTGACGAGCTCGTCGTCGGCGCTCCACGGTATGCCGGCGCGGGCGGTGGTCACGAGCTTCTCGCGGGCGTCGTCGAGCTCCGTCGCCCGCTGCATCCTCGCGGTGCAGAACCGTTCGACTGACTGCTGGTACACCTCGTGCAGCAGGTCGGAGAGGTCGGGGAAGTAGTAGTGCACCGAACCGCGGACGACGCCGGCCTGCTCGGCCACGTCGGCGACGCGCAGCCCGGCCAGTCCACGGTTGCCGATCGCACGCGCGGCAGCAGCGACAAGCTGCTCACGCCGCACAGATCGCTGAACTTGGCGAGCCATCGGCAGCATTCTCTGGCAGCTACGCCAAGACGTCAAGCCGATGGCCTACGACTATTGATGACGACGCACGAGCGAGGTTTGACGTTAGCGCCAAAGAATACTTCTACGGTCGCGACGACAGGTAGCTCTGGGTGAGCCGCTTCGGGGCCTGGTCGAGCCACGCCTCGACGACGATCTCCTGCAGCTCTGGCACGGCGATCTCGTCCAGCCGGATGAGGATGACCGGGTAGTCGTCGAAGTGCGGCGTCGTGAAGACGCCGGGTTCGTCGGCGAGGAGGGCTTCCTTCGCGCCGAGGTCGGGCACGTAGGCGCCGAGGATCTGCCCAGTGGGTGAGGCGTCGCCGAGTGCCTCCAGGTCCTTGCGGCGCAGCGGGCGTTCCCAGACGAAGCCCTTCTTCCGCACCCGCCAGCACAGCGCGTCGCCGTAGGTGACCGACTCGGTCGTCTCCGGCAGCTTGGCCACGATGTCGCGTACGTCGTCCCAGGTAGCCATGCGGTCAGCCTAGGCGCTCAGGGGAGCACCGTCTCGCAGTCGGCGGGTTGGTCGTCCTGTTCGACGCTGATGCACGTGTCGTCGCCGACGCCCATGCCGAGGGAGTGGTCGGTGCCGGGGCCGCCGTCGAACACGTCGTCGGAGGCGGAGCCGAAGAAGCTGTCGTCGCCGCCGAGTGTACGGAACGTGGTGCCCGCGGTCCCCGCCGCGTTGAGGTTGTCGGCGTGGTCGGTGCCCCTGACCACCCACGTGGTGCCGTACGACGACAGGTCGGCGTCGCGGAAGCTGCCCACGGTCGCGACGACCGGTTGGTCGAGCTCGAAGACGAGCCTGCCCGACGCTATGTTCCAGGTGCCCTCCGACGCCGACGCCGCCGGGTTGAGCGCCGTGGTGAAGAGGCTCACCCGGTCCACGCCCGGGCCGCCCCAGAGCACCTGCGGTTTTTCGCCCGTCCACAGCTGGCCGATGAGGAAGTCGCGTCCTTTGCCGCCGTACAGCCGGTCCGAGCTGCGGCCGAAGTCGTCGATGACGTCGTCGCCGCGACCGCCGTGCACGTAGTCACGGCCGGCGCCGGACGTGATCTGGTCGTCGTCGCGGCCGCCCGACACGACATCCCTGCCGCCGGTCTCGCCGGTGCCGCGGTCGGTGACGATGCGGTCGTTGCCGCGCCGGCCGCTGATGACGTCGGACCCCCGGTCGCCGTCGATCCGGTCGCGGCCGTTGCTGCCCTCGATGGTGTCGCCGAACGGGGAGCCGATCACCCACGCTGCGCGCGAGTCGAACGAGTCGCGCCCGTTGCCGGTCGCGATGCCGGCGGCCATGTCGATACGGACCTTGCGCGGCGAGGTGTCCCAGACGATGGCGTCGAAGCCGATGTCGTCCGCAGGTCGGGTGTCGCGGCCTGGCACCAGCCGGTCGGAGCCGCTGCCTCCGCGTAGCGTGTCGCCGGTCCTGCTGGTCTCCTCGTCGGTCTCGGAGATCCGATCCATCCCGCCGTTCAGCCGGTCGTCGTCGGGGCCGCCGTTCAGCCGGTCGGCGCCGTAACCGCCGCAGATGCGGTCGTTGCCGCCGCGGCCGTACACCGTGTCGCTGCCGCCCCGCGCGGCGATCACGTCGCTGCGTGGCGTGCCGGTGATGACCTCGTCCTGGCTGGTGCCGACGATCGTCGCGCGCCGGCCGTCACAGGTGATGACGGCCGCGTCGGCGGCCGTCGGCCAGAAGAACGTGCCCGCCATGGCAGCAACGACGACAACGCCGCGAACGCGCATGACCGACCCCTTTGTCGATGGTGGCTTCACCTTGGGCGCGCCCGCGGGTGGGCAGAAGGGACGTTGGTCCAGATGCCGGCCAATGGTCCGCTGTGCGGGCTAGCTCCAGGGGAACGGCGAGTGGCTGGTCGGGTGTAGCTCGCCGGTCGCGTAGCGGGAGAACCGGAACGGTTCGAGCAGGGCCTGCGGAGTGCCGAGCAGCTCGTCGGCGACGAGGGCGCCCACGCCGATCATCTTGTAGCCGTGGTTGGAGTCGGCGATCACGTACGCGTTCTGCCGGAACGTGTCGAACACCGGGAAGCTGTCCGGGGTGAATGCGCCAATGCCCCCCGACGGCTCGTCGAGGTACGCCGGGCGCATGCCCTGGAACCGCTTGTGGCAGTGCGCGAGCGCGGACGTCCACATCCGGACGAAGTCGTCGCCGACGACGAACTCCGGGCTCTCCGGGCCGTACGGGTCGACGGCGACGTCCGCGGCCGGCTGCACGAGGCGCTGCGGCGAGGCGCCGCCCTGAACGCCGCCGAAGGAGAAGTCGGGCTTGTAGTAGACGCCCCACATCTGGTCGGTGATCAGGGTGCCGTCGACGTCGTCGTAGAGCGGTTCGGACGAGTCCACGTGCACGACAGGGGGCAGGTTGCCGCCGTTGTCGGTGAACGTGCTCGGGTCCACACCGAGCGTGCCCTCCTGAAGTGCCCAGTACGTCCACATCGGCGCGTCGTCGTGCATGGTGCCGTCCGGCATGGTCACCGGGATGCTGGCGGGCAGGTCGAGCATCGACCAGACGTCGCGCACCCACGGGCCGGCCGCGACGACGAGGTGCTCGCAGCGGATCTCGCCGGCGGCGGTGTGGACGCCGCACACCGCCTCGCCGCCGAAGGTGAGACCGGTGACCTGCACTCCGGTCGCGATGGTCGCGCCGGCGGCGGTCGCCTTCGCGGCCAGGCCACGCAGCGAGGCCATGTTGTTCGCGTAACCGCCGCGCTTCTCGTGCAGCACCACGGAGATACCGGGCGCCTGCCAGTCGGCGAACATCCCCTCGAGGTACGCTCGGCAGTCGCGTTCGCCCTCGACCAGCTCGGAGGTGTAGCCGATCGCGCGTTGCTGTGCGTAGATCTGCGCGACGTCGTCGTGCATGGCGTCGGGCGCGATCTGCAGGTAACCCACCGGGTGGTACGCGAACGCCTCGGGGTCCGACTCCCAGACGTCGACGGAGTGCGCCATCAGCTCGCGCATCGCCGGCTGGAAGTAGTTGTTGCGGATCACTCCGCAGGCGACGCCGGACGCCCCCGCGCCGATGTCGTGCTTGTCGAGGACGAGTACGTCGCTGCCGTTGCCCTTGCCGGTCGCCTCGAGCCGGCGGGCGAGATGCCACGCCGTCGAAAGGCCGTGGATGCCGGCGCCGATGATGACGTAACGCGCTGCTTTGGGAGCCATGGACACCTCAACTCCTGCTACTATTGCCGTGTCGGCAATAGTATTTCCATTCAATCGAGACGAGTCTAGGTTGCCGAGAACTGGGAAGCCAGCGGTTCGCCGGGTCGAAGCCGTCCAGCGCGCGACCGCGGTGCTCGACGCCCTCGCCGAAGCCGGTGGTGAGCTGGGCACGAACGAGCTCGGCAGGCGCACGGGGATCAACGTCAGCACCGTCTCGCGGCTGCTCGCCACGCTGGCCGAGGCCGGCCTGGTGCAGCAGCTGCCGGGCACCGGGGCCTACCGGCTCGGCACCCGGCTACTGCAGCTCGCCGACGTCGTGCGGGCGAACCTGGACGTGCGTACGCTCGCGCGTCCGCACCTGGACGAGCTCACCGAGCTGACCGGTGAGACGGCGACGCTCTCGCTACCTGGCGAGCACGACGTGCTCACCATCGACTACGCCCAGCGCGACGTCTCCGTGCGCAGTGTGGCCGCGATCGGGCGGAACAGTGTCGCGCATGCGACGGCGGTCGGCAAGGTGTTCCTCGCCTGGGGTGGCCGGGTGCCGGCCGGGCGGCTGGTGGCGTACACCGAACGCACCATCACCGACCGTTCCGCGCTGGAGCGGGAGGTGGCGAAGGTGCGGCGGCGCGGCTGGGCGGACGCGGTGCGGGAGCGGGAGGCGGACCTCAACGGGCTCGCGGTGCCGGTGCTCGACGGCGCCGACCGGCTGGTCGCGATCCTCGGCGTGCAGGGCCCGTCGACCAGGTTCACGCAGAAGGCGATGCGTGCCGCGGTGGGGCCGCTGCGCGACCGCGCCGCGACGGTGGCGGCCACGTTCCAGCGGTGAATCCTCAGGTGGTTCACAGGTGGGACTCAGGTTCCGCGGGCAGGCTGTGGGTGTCGGATCGACCGCATGACACGCAAGGGCACCTCTGGGGGCGGTCGGCCGACACGTATCGGGGTAAGTTGTGACAGCTGGCCGGGACCGTGCGCACAGGTCCCGGCCAGCAGCTTGTCAGGGCAGCCCTACGCGGGCTCTTCGACCTTCGCCCGGACGTCGTTCGCCCGGTCCTTGCTGACGAAGTGGCTGATGGTCATGATCACCAACGGGGTCAGCACGGCGATGTACGCGTTGTCGATGCCGTACGGGTCGCCGGCAAGGAACCAGGCGATCGTGGTGAGCAGCGAGGCGATGATGCTGGCGAACGCGCCACCGCGCGAGCCGAACCGCGGCGCGTAGAACATCATCAGCACGAGCACCGCGAGCGCGGCCCGCAGCGACTTCGCGAGGAACGTCACGGTCAGCACGTCGGTGGCGTACAACGCGAGCGGGATCGGCAGCATGCCGGCGACGATGGTGGCGACCCTGATGAAGCGGACGTTCTTCTTGTCGTCGCCGTCGCGGTTGAAGAAGCGCTGGTAGAAGTCCTTCAGCATAAGCGTGGACGCGCCGAGGATGAGTGCGGCCAGCGAGCCCAGCATGGCGGCGGCGAGCCCGGCGATCACGATCCCGCCGGCGACGGCGTTCATGTCCACGACGACCGCGGGCATCGCCTGGATCGACTCGATCTTCGGGTAGAGCACGGCACTGCACATGCCGACCAGGGCGGCCAGTACGCCGTAAGGGACGAGCATGATGGCGGAGAAGAACCCGGCGCGCTGTGCCTTGCCCTCGTCGCCGACGGAGATGACCGCCTGCACGACGTACTGGGTGGCGAACGTGGCGCCGATGCCGGCGATCATCCAGGCCATGATCTGCGCCCAGCCCACGCCGTCCCAGTCGAACATCTCCGCGGGCAGCTTGGCGCGCAGCTCGCCGAACCCACCTACGTTCTTGGTGGCCACCACGGCGGAGATGACGATGCCGATGAACATCACGATGGCGTGCAGCAGGTTGGTGTAGACGACCGACCGCATGCCGCCGACGGCGACGTAGATCGCGGCGAGCGCGCCGGTGACCACGACGGCGACTGCGGGGTCGATCTCCAGCAGGCTGGCGAGCACGGCGCCGCCGCTGGCGTAGATCGCGATGGTGACGATCAGCAGCGCGGCGATCATGATCACCGAGGTCGCCACCCGCACCCGTTCGCCGTAGGCGCGGGCGAGCGCGCCCGAGATGGTGTTCTCACCGAGCGTCTTGAACTTCCGCGCCAGCAGGAACGAGAACAGGATGAAGCCGACGCCAAGCGAGACCAGGTTCCAGGATGCGGAGATGCCGACGCTGAACGCTTCCTGCGCGGTGCCCATGCTGGCCGACGTGCCGATGAACTCCGACGCAAGCAGCAGGCCGATGAACACCGCGGGGAACGCCTTGCCGCCTGTGGTGTAGCTCGCCGAGGTACGTGAGCTTCTTCGTACGACGAAGCTGATTACGGCCAGGGCAGCCAGGTACCCGATGGCGATGACGAAGACGACCCAGACTGAGTCCATGCCTACGACCCTCTCCACGCCGCCGCGGCGGGCGCGTCATGTCAGTAGCTCGAAGCGAGCGAAAATGATCTGATTCGGATCATCCGTTGCGGAGGTCGGCAGACTACGATCCGCCGGATGTCCTGTCAACAAACGTCGCTGGGGCGACGCCTCACTGGTCCGAACCACGGTCGGCGACGAGTTCTTCCCAGAAGCGCAGCGCCGCGCGCTCCAGCTCCAGGCCAAGGCGCAGGGTGACCATGCGCGCGGCGACGCTCGGGTCGTCGCCGAACCGCTCCTGCATCGCCTCGTAGACGGCGATCCGCTCGTGGTGCTTCTTCACCTGGTCTTCGGCGAGCCTGAGTACGTCGGCGTCCGCCGCCAGCTCGTTGAAGAAGAGCTTCAGCTCGGCCACGTCGCGCACCTGCATCGGCTCGGTGGCCGGCTCGGCCAGCCATTCCTTCAGCTCGCGCAGCCCCTCGTCGGTGATCGAGTAGGTCTGCCGCCGGCGACCGCCCGCCTCGGTGCTCACGTCCAGCAGGCCGGCCTCGACCAGCCGCTTCGGTTCGGAGTAGAGCTGGGCGTGGGGGAACGGCCAGAAGTAGCCGACCGAGTGCCCCACGGCCCGCTTCAGGTCGTACGACGTGGAGGCGCCACGCAGTGCGACCATGCCGAGGACGACGTAGGAGGTGGAGGTCAGTCGGACCGTTGACATGTCATGCACCGTAGCCTAACGTGCAGATCATCCGAAACAGATGATCTGATATAAAGTGTTGTGCGATTCTGATGAGGGGAGCTGCCGTGGCGAGCCAGCTGATCCCTCCGGGTGGTGTGGACGGGGCGCGGATCGAGGACGGTCCGCTGGTCTGCGGCCAGGGCGAGTTCCTCGACGACCTCGACCCGCTGCCCGGCAGCTTGCACGCCGCCGTCGTCCGTAGCCCGCACCCGCATGCACGTATTGTCGCCGTTCAGCTCGACGCCGCACGCGCTGCGCCGGGCGTGGCGGCAGTTATCGGGCCGGACGAGGTGCGCGCGGCACTGCGCCCGTTCCCGCTGTCGGTGAAGACGCCCATGCCGTACTACCCCACAGGCACGGACAAGGTGCGCTTCGTCGGCGAGCCGGTCGCGGTGGTGGTCGCCAGCGACCGCTACCTGGCCGAGGACGCCGCCGAGCTGGCCACCGTCGAGTACGAGCCGCTGCCGGCCGTCGTGGACACCGTCGCCGCGCTGGCCGCCGACGCGCCGCGGCTGCACGACGAAGCGGACGGCAACGTGGCCAGCGACCGCACCTTCGACTTCGGCGACGTGGACGGGGTGTTCGCCGACGCCGCGCACGTGGTGCGCGGCCGGTACTCGTTCCCGCGGTACTCGTCCACGCCGATGGAGTGCTACAGCGTCATCGCCGACTGGAAGGTCGACGCCGACGGCCCAGGTGTGGACGCCTGGGCGAACTTCCACGGACCGTTCTCCATGGTGCCGGTCGTCGCGGGCGCGCTCGATATCCCGGTGTCGCGGCTGCGCATGGTGGTGCCGAAGGACATCGGCGGCAGCTTCGGCATCAAGTCGGCGGTGTACCCGTACGTGGTGCTGATGGCGCTCGCGAGCAAGCACGCCGGCCGGCCGGTGCGGTGGACCGAGGACCGGATCGAGCACCTGCTGGCCAGCTCCGCCGGCTCCGACCGGGTGATGTGGTTCGACGCCGCGGTGGACACCGACGGCCGGGTGCGCGCGCTGCGCGTAGACCTGGTCGACAACGTCGGCGCGTACCTGCGGCCGCCGGAGCCGAGCACGCTCTACCGGTGCTTCGGCAACATCACCGGCCCGTACGCCATCGACGCCGTGCAGATCCGCGCGCGGGCAGTGGTGACCAACAAGACGCCCACCGGGCTGAACCGCGGCTTCGGTGGCCAGCAGCTCTACTTCGGCCTGGAACGGCTGATGGACGACGTCGCCGAGGCGACCGGCCTCGACCCCGCGGAGGCCAGGAGGCGCAACCTGGTGCCCGCGGACGCCTTCCCGTACCAGACGCCCACCGGGGGCGTCTACGACTCCGGCGACTACCAGAAGGCCCTCGACCTGATGCTCGCGAACGCCGGCTACGACGAGCTGCGCGCGCGCAGCGCGGCGGCCGCGGCCAACGGTGAGCTGTTCGGTGTCGGCATGGCGCTCGTGGTCGACCCGTCCGCGACGAACATCGGGTACGTCGGTCTCGCCACGCCGGCGGAGCAACGGCCGCCAGGCCGCGGGAAGTCCGGCTCCACCGAGCACGTACGGATCAGCGTCGACCCGCAGGGCGTGGTGTCGGTGCTGCTCGGCACCGTGCCGCAGGGCCAGGGGCACGCGACCGTCGCCAGGCAGGTTGTTGCGAGCCGGCTCGGGTTGCCGCTCGCGCAGGTGCGGCCCGTGGTGGCGATGGACACCGCCACCACGCCGTGGACGATCAGCTCCGGCTCGTACTCGTCCAGGTTCGCGCCGCTGCTCACCAGTGCGCTGGTGGACGCGGCGGACAAGATCGCAGGCACGTTGAAGCTCGCGGCCGGCGTGCTGCTCGACGTACCGCCGGACGAGCTGGAGCTCGCCGAGGGCGCTGTGCGCCACGCGCGCGACCACGACAAGAGCGTGCTGCTGCGGCACGCCGCCGGCCTCGTGCACTGGGATCCCGGCTCGCTGCCGGACGGGGTGTCCGCCCGGTTGTACGAGGAGGCCGCGTTCACGCCGCCGCAGGCGAAGGCCGCCAGCCGCGACGACCAGATCAACTCCAGCCTCTGCTACGGCTTCGTCGCCGAGCTGGTGGCCTGCCGGATCGACCCTGCGACGCTGGAGATCACGCTGGAGAAGGTCAGTACCGTGCACGACGCGGGCACCGTGCTGCACCCGGCGCTGCTCGAGGGCCAGGTGCACGGCGCGCTCGCGCACGGGCTCGGTGGCGCGTTGTACGAGGAGTTCAGGTACGCGGACTCAGGTCAGCCGATGGCGTCCACGTTCATGGACTACCTCTGCCCGACGTCGGCGGAGGCGTCGTACGAGCTCGACAGCGACCACCTCGAGACCCCGTCGCCGGTCACCAAGCTCGGCGCCAAGGGTTGCGGCGAGGGCAGCAGCATGAGCCTGCCGGTCGCCGTCGCGAACGCCGTCGCCGACGCGCTGCGGCCGCGCGGCGTCGACGTCACCAGCCTGCCGTTGCACGGCGAGGTGTTGCACAGTCTTCTCGAAGACCCCGACCAGGAAGGACCCTGACCAACCATGGCGCTCACCGGTGGCGAGATCAGGCTCGAACGCACGCACGACGGTCGCGTCGTCGAGCTCACGATCGACAACGGGAAGTACAACATCATCACCTGGGAGACGCGGCAGGTGATGGCGGACCACTTCGCGGAGATCGACCGGGATGACACCGTGCAGGTCGTGGTGATCCGCGGCGACGGTGAGCACTTCTCGTCCGGCGGCGACATCCAGGGCTTCATGGAGGTCGACCCGATCGACTTCACCGACCTCGGCCACAACGTCACCGCGCCCGCGCGCAGCCGCAAGCCGGTGATCGCCGCGGTCGACGGGTACTGCTTCGGTGTCGGCTTCGAGCTGGCGCTGTCGGCGGACATCCGGCTGGCGACCGAGCGCAGCGAGTTCGCGCTGCCCGAGATGCGGCTCGGCATGATGCCGGGCAGTGGTGGCACGCAGCGGCTGGCCAGGCTGATCGGACTGTCGCGGGCGAAGTACCACGTGCTCACCGCGGAGCGGATCAAGGCGCAGCAGGCGCTCGACTGGGGCCTGGTCGCGCAGCTGGCCACCGACCGCGCCGCTCTCGACGAGGCGACGGAGAAGGTCGTGCAGACGCTGCTCGGGTTCTCGCCGCTCGCGCTCGGCACCGCCAAGGAGGTGCTCGACAAGGGCGTGGACGGCCCGCTGTACACGGGCATCGAGCTGGAGCGCAAGGGCTACGCCATGCTCAGGTCCAGCCACGACTTCGCCGAGGGTGTCGCTGCGTTCGGGGAGAAGCGCGCCCCGAAGTTCACCGGCAGGTAGGCGCGGGCGATGAAGAGCGCTCCGTTCGCGTACGTCCGTCCAGGCACCGTCGACGAGGCGTGTGCCGAGCTCGCGGCGGACGAGGACAGCAAGGTGCTGTCCGGCGGGCAGTCACTGGTGCCCGTGCTCGCGATGCGGTTGGCGCGACCGTCGACGCTGGTCGACATCAACGCGGTGGCCGGGCTCGACGAGCTGCGGCTCGACGGTGCCTGGTTGTCCGTCGGCGCTACGGTGCGGCAGCGCACGCTCGAACGCGCCGCCGAGACCAGGCGGGTGCCGTTGCTGCACAAGGCGTTGCCGTGGGTCGGGCACCGCGAGCTGCGCAGTCGCGGCACCGTCTGCGGCAGCCTCGCGCACGCCGACCCGGCCGCCGAGCTGCCGGCCGTCGCGTGCTGCCTGGACGCGCAGGTGGAGATCGCCGGCAGCGCTGGCCGTAGGACGGTCGCCGCGCGGGACTTCTTCGTCGGCGCCATGACCACGGCGCTGCAGCGCGACGAGGTGCTCGTGGGCGTGCGCTTCCCGGTGGCCGCAGCGGGCGAGGGGTTCGCGTTCGGCGAGATCGCGCGCCGGCACGGCGACTTCGCGCTCGCCGGTCTCGCCACCAAGGTGCACGTGGCGGACGGGAAGGTCACGGCCATCGTCGCCGGGTTCGGCGTCGCGGACCGGCCAGTCGTCCGCTCCGTCGACGACGAGCTGGTCGAGCTGTTGCACAGCGCGTCGCGCGCGGAGCTCACCAACCTGCTCACCGAGCGCGCCGCGCCGCTCGCCGACGAGATGGTCACCACGGCGGGCGACGCCCACGCCGGCGCCGACTACCGCAAGCGGCTGGTACGAACGCTCGTCGCGCGCGGGCTGGTCGCCGCGTACCACGATGCTGTAGAGGGGGCGCGATGAGCGAGATGCGTACCGTACGGGCGGCGGCGGACGAGCTGGTGCCGGTGCGCTTCACGGTGAACGGCACCGAGGTCGCCACCGAGGTGCCGGCGCGGCTGACGCTCGCCGACGTGCTCCGCGACCGGTTGGGCTTGACCGGCACGCACCTCGGCTGCGAGCACGGTGTCTGCGGGATGTGCACGGTGCTCGTCGACGGGGAGGCGGCCAGGTCGTGCCTGCTGTTCGCCTGCCAGCTCGACGGCAGCGAGCTGGTGACCGTGGAGGGCCTCGGCCGACCGGATGACATGCACCCGCTGCAGGAGTCGTTCAGCAAGCACCACGCGCTGCAGTGCGGCTTCTGCACACCTGGCTTCCTGATGAGCGCGTACGACCTGCTCGACCACGACCCAGAGGTGACGCGCGAGCAGCTGCCGACCGAGCTGTCCGGCGTGCTGTGCCGGTGCACGGGTTACCGCAACATCGTGGACGCGGTGGACGACGTCGCGTCCGCACACCGCGACGGCGTGCCGGCGCCCCGCAACTGCCGGCCGACTGCGCTCGCCGGCCGGCAGGCGCTCGCGGTGAGCACGCCGGCGGAGTCGGGTGGCGGCGAGCCGCCGCCGGCCGTCGGCCGGCCGGACCGGATCACGTTGCCGGACAGCGAACCCACGGTCGTCTCGACCGTGTCGAGCGTCGTTGCGGTGGCGCCGCAGCGGTTGTGGCCGGTGCTCGACGACACGGCACTGCTCGCCCGCTGCCTGCCGGGCGCCGAGCTGACCGAGGATCTCGGCGACGGCTGGTACCGCGGTCGGGCGAAGGTGGCGCTAGGCCCGGTGCGGCTGGCGTTCAACGGCGTCGCGCAGGTCGTCGAGCGCGATGCCGCGGCCAGGCAGCTGCGTGTGCTCGGCCAGGGCGAGGACGCCGGCGGCGGCCGGGTGCAGGCCGACATCAGGCTCACCGCGGCGGACCACGACGGGGGCGCCGAGCTCACCGCGCACGCGAACGTCTACCTGGCCGGCCGGATCGCGCAGTTCGGGCGGTCGCTGGCCGACGACGTGAGCCGCCAGCTGTTCGAGCAGTTCGCCGCGTCGGTCGCGACGGCGGCGACCGGGGGCGAGGTCGCCACGGTCAAGCCCCCTGGCGCGCTGCGGCTGCTCGGCCGTAGTTTGAGCGCGCGGATCCGCGCGCTGTTCGGTAGGCGCCGCCGGCGGCGGTGACCGGCAGGAACAGATGCAGTCGAAGGAGATGCGATGGACATCGGCCGGGCGTTGAGCTGGACCGCGGAACGGTTCCCCGAGCGGGTAGGCATCGCGGGCACGCAGCGGCTGACGTACCGGCAGTGGGACGCGCGTACCAACCAGATCGCGCGTGCGCTGCTGGACGCCGGCGTGCGCCGCGGCAGCCGGGTGGCGTTGCTGCTGTCGAACTCCGAGGTGCTCGCGTCGACGCACCTGGCGTGCCAGAAGCTCGGCGCGACGTCGACGCCGTTGAACATCCGGCTGGCGGCGAACGAGCTGTCGTACTGCCTCGGCGACTCGACGCCGACCGTCGTGGTCACCGACGACAGCACCGCTGCGTTGGCGGGTGAGATCCTGCCGGCCGCGGAAGGCGCCGTCGTCTGGCATGCAGGCGACGACGCGCCCGCGGGTGCGCTCGGGTACGAGCCGGTGGTGGCGCAGCAGCCCGACGGTGCGCTCGACCTCGCGGTGGGCGACGAGGACGCCAGCGTGATGCTCTACACGTCCGGCACCACGGGCCGGCCGAAGGGCGTGCCGCGCACCCAGCGCAACGAGTTCTCCGCGTCCGTCGCACACGTGATGCAGACCGGCACCAGGTCCGCCGAGGTGACACTCGGCGCGATGCCCATGTACCACACCATGGGGCTGCGCTCGCTGCTGTCGACCGTCGTGGTCGGCGGCACGTTCGTGGAGATACCGCGGTTCACGCCCGCGCGCGGTATCGAGCTGATCGCGCAGGAACAGGTCACCAGCCTCTACCTGGTGCCCACCGCGTTCTGGTCGCTCGACGACACCGGCGAGCTGGCGACGGCAGGGAGCAAGGTGAGCCGGCTCGCGTACGCGGGCGCGGCGATGACGTCCACGCTCGCGACCCGGCTGAACGAGACCGTGCGGCCCGAGGTGTTCGTCAACCACTACGGGTCTAGCGAGGTGTACACGTTCTCCATCGAGGAGCGTGCAGGCGAGAAGCCGGGCAGCGCGGGACGCCCGGGGATGTTCTCCCGGCTGCGGCTGGCGTCGGTCGACGACGGTGAGTCGTCCGTCGCGCCTGGCCTCACAGGGGAGATCCTCGCGTCGCTGGCGTCCGACGAGGCGTTCGCCGGGTACTGGCACCGCCCGGATGCGGACGAGAAGTCGTTGCGGGGCGGCTGGTACCACACCGGCGATCTCGGTGTCATCGACGAGGAAGGCGACCTGTGGGTCGTCGGCCGGGTCGACGACATGATCGTCACCGGTGGCGAGAACGTGCATCCGGTGGAGGTCGAGGACGTGCTGACCCGGTCCGCGGACGTGGCCGAGTGCGCGGTCGTCGGGCTGCCGGACGAGAAGTGGGGCCAGGCCGTCACCGCGTTCGTGGTCTTCCGCGACCGCTCCGACGACGACGCCGCGATCGGGCGGCTCGAGCAGTGGCTGCGTAACGACTCCGGTATCTCCGACTACAAGCGCCCGAAGCGGATCGTCGCCATCGACGAGGTGCCGAAGAACCCGGTAGGTAAGATCCTGCGCCGCAAGCTCACCGACGGCTGAAGGGAGGCCGATGGCCTGGGACGGGCTGGAAGGCTGGGTGCGTCCGGCCGAGGCCGACCCGCTCGAGGCACCGGCGCAGCGCCCGACCGTGGTCGTCGTCGCGCTGGTCCTCTACGTGGCCAACGCCGTCGTGCTGACGGCTTCCTTCGTCCTCCACATGTCGGCGACGCATGCCACGCCATGGCCACCGGTGCTCGTCGCGGCGTTGGTGGCCCTTGTGTTCGTCGCCCTGGTCTTCGGCGTCTGGGTCGGTCGAGAGGTGCCGCGCTGGGCGCTCAGCCGGATCGGGTTGGGCATCGGTCTGGCGGTCCTGCTCGGCGGTGTGATCGGCGTGGCGCTGTGGTTTGCGGATAGCGACACCTCGTCGGTCGTGCTGTGGTTGGCGGTGCTCAACCTCATTTCCGGGGTGCTCCAGATCAGCGGCGGCTTGCTGCTGCACACCGGCGGCGTCCGCGCGTGGTGCGCGAAGGCCGCCCTCTGACGTTCCTCGGTGTTACGTTGCACCGATGGAGCAACGGGTCAGCCTGATCACCCTCGGGGTCGCGGATCTGCCGCGTGCCCGCGAGTTCTACGAGCAGCTCGGCTGGGACGGTCAGCAGGTCGACGAGACGGTCTTCTTCCAGGCCGGTGGCAGCGCGGTCGTGCTGTGGGGCGCCGACAAGCTCGCCGCAGACTGCGGTCTGCCGGCCAGGGGCGGCGGGTTCGGTGGCATCGCGCTGGCGCACAACGTGCGCTCGCAGCACGAGGTCGACCAGGTGCTGACCGCCGCAGAACGCGCCGGCGGCCGGATCACGAAGCCGGCCGCGATCACGTTCTACGGCGGCTACGCCGGGGTGTTCACCGATCCGGACGGGCATCCCTGGGAGGTCGCGTACAACCCGGGCTTCACCCTCACCGCCGACGGTGCACTGGTACTGCCCGACTTCGACGGCGACGCGGCGTAGCCCACGGTGAGCCCGTTGCTCGTGGTCGGGGCTGCGGTCCTGACCGGGCGGGGACTGCTGCTGGTGAGCAAGCAGGCCGCGCCCACCACGTTCTACCTGCCAGGCGGCAAGCCGGAGCCTGGCGAGAGCCATCGCCAGGCCCTGGCCCGCGAGCTGCACGAGGAGCTCGGCGTGCACGTCGCGACGGCGACGCCGCTGCTGCGGGTGAACGCGCCGGCGGCGTTGGAGGACGCGGAGCTCGAGATGCACGTCTTCGCCGCCACCGTCACCGGCGTCCCCCGTGCGGCGGCGGAGATCGCGCAGCTGTCCTGGTGGCCGGAACGCACCGACAGCACGCTGGCACCGGCGATCCGCGACGTCGTGATCCCCGAGCTGGAGCGGCTGGGCCGGCTGCGGCCGGCGCCGCACCCGGTCGTGCGCCGGGTGCCTGCAGCCGACACCGTCGCGCTGCGCTCCGAGGTGCTGCGTCCCGGCCTGCCGCCCGAGGCGGTCGTGAAGCCTGGCGACGACGACCCGCACACCTGGTTCTTCGCCGCGGTCGAGCCGGGCGGGCGGCCGATTGCGACGGTGAACGTCCGGCCGGCTGCGCCGCCGTGGGATGCCGAGGCGGACGGTTACTGGCAGCTGCGCGGCATGGCGCCCGCGGCCGACGCGCGCGGCAACGGCCACGCGCGGGCCGTCGTGGACGCGGCACTCGGCCACGTCGACCGGGTGGGCGCCAGGGTGTGGTGCAACGCCAGGACGGGCGTGCTCGGCTTCTACCGGAGGTTCGGTTTCGAAGGCGTCGGCGAGGTGTGGCACGACCCGGTCAGCGGGCCGCACCTGTGCCTGCTGCGGCCCGCGCTGCAGCGGTAGGCTCGCCGGTGGCGAGGCGGGAAGCGGGCGATGTAGATGCGGATCGCGGTACTCGACGACTACCAGGACGTGGCGCTGACCATGGCGGACTGGTCGGTGCTCGACGGTCGCGCCGAGGTGACGGTGTTCGCCGAGCACATGGCCGACACCGACGAGCTGGTCCAGGCGCTCGCGCCGTTCGACGTCGTCGTCGCCATGCGCGAACGCACACCGGTCACCGCGGAGCGGCTGCAACGGCTGCCCGCGTTGCGGTTGCTGGTGACCACGGGGATGGCGAACGCGTCGATCGACGTGGCAGCGGCCACCGCGCAAGGCGTGACGGTCTGCGGCACCGGCGGCTCGGCGCCGGCCACCGTGGAGCACACCTGGGCCCTGGTGCTCGCGCTCGTGCGTGCCGTGCCGGCCGAGGACGCCGGGATGCGTGCCGGCGGCTGGCAGACCACCGTGGGGTTCGGCCTGTACGGCCGGTGCCTGGGCGTCGTCGGTCTCGGCCGTCTCGGTAGCCAGGTCGCGGCGATCGGCGCGGCGTTCGGGATGGACGTCATCGCGTGGAGCCAGCATCTGGACGCCGGGCAGGCCACGGCCGCCGGCGTGACGCCGGTCGGCAAGGAGGAGCTGTTCCGGCAGGCGGACGTCGTGACCGTGCACTACAAGCTGAGCGAGCGCAGCACCGGCCTGGTCGGTGCCACCGAGCTCGGCTGGATGAAGCCGACGGCGTACCTGGTGAACACGTCCAGGGGGCCGATCGTCGACACCGACGCGCTCGTCGCCGCGCTGCGCGAGGAGCGCATCGCCGGCGCCGCGGTCGACGTGTACGACGTCGAGCCGCTGCCTGCCGACCACCCGCTGCGGTCCACGCCGCGTACGGTGCTCTCGCCGCACCTGGGGTACGTCACCGACACCGGGTACCGCATCTTCTACGGCGACGCGGTGGAGGACATCGTCGCGTTCCTCGACGGCTCCCCGTTGCGACTGCTGAGCTGATCCACACCTTGACCGGCACTGTCGTTCGGCGACGTTCATATAGAACGAATTGACCAGATAAGCATTTTTGGTCAATTCGTCGGCCGAACGGAAGGACGGGACTATGGCGCCGCGGGAGGACCCGGCCAGCGCGCCCTGCGCATCCTGGCGGCAGCCGGTGAGCTGATCCTGCGCTGGGGCTACGACAAGACCACGATCGACGACGTCGCGCGCGCGGCCGGTGTCGCCAAGGGCACCATCTACCTGCACTGGAAGACGCGCGAGGACCTGTTCACGGCAGTGCTCAGGCACGAGCGGGTGAGCATGGTGGCCGCAGTGCAGCGCGGCGTCGACGGCGACCCGTACGGCGTCACGCTCGCCGGCGTGATCCGGCAGCTGTTCGTCGCGCTGGAGCAGCGGCCACTGGTGAAGGCGTTCATGCTGCGCGACCGCGAGGTCATCGGCAAGCTGCTCCGCCAGGCAGGCGTCAGCGAGAGCAAGGTGCTTTCGCGGGCGACGCTGGTGACGTACCTCGAGGTGCTGCACGCGCGCGGCCTGGTACGTACGGACCTCAGCGTCAGCGCGCAGGTCAACCTGATCATGGCGACGATCACCGGGTTCCTGCTCGCCGAGCCGGTCCTGCTGGACGACCGGCAGGGGATGGTCGAGGACCCTGCGGACGTGGTCGCCGACGTGATCGGCCGCGCGCTCGACCCCGGCCGCCGGCTGACCGCGGCCGAGCAGCGGGTGGTCGAACAGGCGACCCGCGAGTACGTGGAACAGGTGGTCGCACTGTCCGACGCGAAGTACCAGTCCTCGCTCGCCGTGTGCACACCGGCGAGGAGGCGTCGATGACCGAGGTCGGCTACGTCCTGCCGCTGGACGACCCCACCGCCGAGCTGGCCGTGGTCGGCGGTAAGGGCGCGTCGCTGTCGCGGCTGGCCGCCGCTGGCCTGCCGGTGCCCGTGGGGTTCCACGTGATGACGGCGGCGTACGACGAGTTCGTCACCGGCGGCGGGTTGCGCGACCGCATCCTCGACGCCGCGTCCGCGGTCGACACCGCGGACCCGGCCACGTTCGAGGCGGCGGCGGCACGGATCGCCGCACTGTTCGACGGGCCGGGCATGCCCGCGGCCGTGGAGCGGGCCGTCGGCAAGGCGTACGCGGAGCTCGGCCCGGAGGTTGTGGTCGCGGTGCGGTCGTCGGCCACCGCGGAGGACCTGCCCGACATGTCGTTCGCCGGGCAGCAGGACAGCTACCTCAGCATCCGCGGCGAGGCCGCGGTGCTCGACGCCGTCAGGCGCTGCTGGGCGTCGCTGTGGACGGCGCGGGCGATCGGTTACCGCGCACGCAACGGCATCGCGGCGCACGAGGTGAGCCTCGCCGTCGTGGTGCAGCAGCTGGTGCCGGCCGACGCCGCCGGCATCCTGTTCACCGTCGACCCGGTCACCGGCGCCGACGACCGGATGGTGGTCAACGCGGGCTGGGGGCTCGGCGAGGCAGTGGTCGGCGGCCAGGTGGCGCCTGACACGGTCACCGTCGCCAAGGACACCGGTGCCGTACTCGACTACCAGGTCGGCGCGAAGACCGTGCGTACCGTACGCACCGCGGCCGGCACGGCGGAGGAGGCGGTGCCGGCCGAGCTCCGCGACCGGGCCGTGCTCGCCGAGGAGCAGGTCGCACAGCTCGCCCGCCTCGGCATACGGATCGAGCAGCTGTACGGGCAGCCGATGGACGTGGAGTGGGCGCTTGCCGGCGACCAGCTGTACGTCGTGCAGGCGCGGCCGATCACCAACGTCGCCGCCGGCGAGTGGAACGACAGCCTGGCCGGCGACTACCTGTGGAGCAACGGGAACCTCGGCGAGGCGATCCCGGACGTGATGACCCCGGCCACCTGGTCGTTCGTGCAGATCTTCATGAGCGAGGCGATGGCGTCCACCTCGCTGCCCGGCTATCGCGGCTACGGCCGGATCGGCGGCAGGTTCTACCTGAACCTGAGCATGGCCGCGTCGCTGTCGCGCGTCGTCGGGGTCTCCAGGAAGCGGTTCCGGGCGATGACCGAGCCCGTCTACGGCAAGCTGCCGCCCGACCTGGCCATCCCGCTGATCCCGCTGCCGCGGCTGCGCATCCTCGCGATGCTGTTGCCTGTCATCGTGCGGACGCTGCGCGAGATCCGTGGGTTCAAGGCCAGGATGCCCGAGTACATGGCGACCGCCGCCGCCCGCGCGGAGGACCTGCGGGCCGCGATCGCGGCGACCGACCAGCAGGCGGAGCTGGTGCGGCTCTGGCACGAGCAGGTCGGGCTGTACCTCGTCGAGTCGTCGTCGATGCTGGCCGCCGGCGCACGGCAGGGCGTCACGGCGCTGATCACCGCGCCGCGGACGCTACGCAAGCTGGTGGGGGAGAAGGACGCGACCGCCATCCTCTCCGGGCAGGGCGAAGGCGACCTGGCCAGCCTGGGGCCGATGCTGGGCCTGGCCAGGCTCGCGCGCGGCGAGATCGACGAGCAGACCTTCGTCCGCAGGTACGGGCACCGCGGCGCGCACGAGTTCGAGGTTTCGCAGCCGCGTCCAGGTGAGGACCCGGCAGGACAGCTCGCCGGGCTCGAGCAGGCCGCGGTGGGCGCGGAGGAGCTGCTCGCCAACCAGGAGGCCGCCAGACAGGAAGCGTGGCGCAGGCTCGAGCAGCTGTACCCGGGCAAGGTCGCGAAGGTGCGCAGGCAGGTGGCGCGGTGGGCGCACGCCGCGCAGTCCAGGGAGCACACCAGGTCCGAGGTGATCAGGTCGTTCTGGGTGCTGCGCGCGTGGGTGCTGCGCGCCGGCGAGCTCACCGGCCACGGCGACGACCTGTTCTTCCTGACGCTGGAGGAGATCCTCGCCGTGCTGGACGGCGACGAGTCGGCGCTCGCTGCGGTGCCGCGGCGGCGTGCCACGTACGAGAGGTACCGGTTGCTGCCGCCCTACCCGACGCTGATCCGGGGCCGCTTCGACCCGGTGCGCTGGGCGGCCGACCCGAACCGGCGGGTCGACCGCTACGAGGAGCACGGGGCAGGGGCGCCCGCCGACGATACGCTCACCGGGTTCGCCGGCGCGGCCGGCGTCGTCGAGGGCACGGCCAGGCTCATCAAGGACGTCGCCGAGGGCGACCGACTCGGTGCCGGCGAGATCCTCGTGACGGCGGTGACGAACATCGGCTGGACGCCACTGTTCCCGCGTGCGGCCGCCGTGGTCACCGACGTCGGCGCGCCGTTGTCGCACGCGGCCATCGTCGCGCGCGAGCTCGGCATCCCCGCCGTCGTCGGCTGCGGCAACGCCACCGCGCGCGTCGACGACGGCGACCGGATCCGCGTCGACGGCGAACGCGGCACCGTCGAGATCCTGTCCGCTCGTTAGGCTGAAGGCCAGCCGACGACGGGAGGGCACGCATGGCGGTCGTGAAGATCAACGCGCTCGAGGTGGCGGAAGGCCAGGGCGAGGAGCTGGAGCGGCGGTTCGCCGAGCGAGCGGGTGAGATCGAGACGGCGCCTGGGTTCCTCGGGTTCGAGCTGCTCCGGCCGGTCGAAGGCGAGACGCGCTACTTCGTCTGCACCCGCTGGGAGAGCGACGAGGCGTTCCAGGCCTGGGTGAACAGCGAGGAGTTCAAGCGCGGGCACGCGAAGTCGGCGCGCGAGGGCAGCGGCACCGTCGCCCACGGCTCGTCGCTGCTGGCGTTCGAGGTGGTACTCGAAGCCACGCCGCGAACGGTGTCCTGACCCGCCGCACGTGTTACAGCCGCGGGTCGACCGGTTCGGCCTCCAGCGCGAGTACGGCGAAGACGCACTCGTGTACGCGCCACAGCGGTTCGCCGCGGGCTACCCGGTCGAGTGCCTCGAGGCCGAGTGCGTGCTCGCGCAACGCCAGTGACAGCTTGCGTCCCAGGTTGCGGTTGCGCAGCCGCTCCAGGTTGGCCGGCTCGGTGTACTCCGGGCCGTAGATCATGCGCAGGTACTCACTGCCGCGGCACTTCACGCCCGGCTGCACCAATCGCCCGGTCGACGACCGGACGACCGAGCCGTCCGCCGGCTTGACGACCATGCCCTCACCGCCGGCCGCGGTGAGCTCCTCCCACCAGGCCGCGCCGGCAGCCACCGAGTCGTCGTCGGCCAGGTCGACGAGCAGCCGGTTGGTCGGCTGCAGCAGGTCGGGTGCGGACTCGGCCAGCCGGTCGGCCAGCGCGAGATGCCAGCGGTGCGCGTGCTTGTGGTACGTCAGGCCCTGCTGGCCCTTGCCGGCGGCGAGCAGCTGGAACGGCGCAAACCGCACCCCGGACAACCCGTCGGTCGGCCAGCAGTACCTGCGGTACGCGGCGGTGAACCGCTCGGTGTCGTCGACCCGCGCGACCGTGCGCTCGAGCAGGTCGCCGACCTCGACATCGCGCTCCGACGTCGCACGCAGCGATGCGACGGCGGCGTCGAGGCCCACCCGCGCGGCCGCGCCGACGGGTGCGTACCGCTCCTTGATCAGCCCCTCGGCCTTGGCCGACCACGGCAGCAGCTCGGCGTCGAGCAGCACCCAGTCGGCGTCCAGGTCGCGCCACAGCCCGGCGTCGTCCGCCGCGGCACGCAGCCGGTCCACCAGCTCGGCGGTGGTGTGCTGGTCGAAGAACGAGCGGCCGGTGCGGGTGTAGACCGCGCCGTTGACGCCGTCCACGCCGAAGCGGTGTCTTGCGGTCGCCTCGTCGCGGCAGAGCAACGCCACCGCGCGGGAGCCCATGTGCTTCTCCTCGCACACCACCGTCGCCAGCCCGTCCACGCGGTACGCCGTGAACGCCTCCTCCGGGTGTTCGAGCAACCCCTCCGCGCGGGACGTGGCGCACGGTGCCATCGTCGGCGGCAGGTAGAGCAGCAGCCGCGGGTCGATGGCGAACCTGCTCATCAGCTCGAGCGCCGCCGCCGCGTTGCCCTCGCGTACAGCGATGTGGCCCTGGTACGCGGTCTGCACCCCGCCGGTGGTGACGTCGTTCAGGTCGAGCACCGGCGACTCGATACGCGCGCCGCCGTCCGCGGGCGTGAGCGAGTCGTTCGGCGGGAACGGCTTCGCCGGCTCGTACCAGACCCGCTCCGCCGGTACCGACACCAGCTGCTTCTCCGGGTAGCGCATGGCCGTGAGGCGGCCGCCGAACGCGCAACCGGTGTCCAGGCACATGGTGTTGTTGACCCACTCGGGTTCGGGCATCGGCGTGTGCCCGTAGAGCACCATCGCCTTGCCGCGGTACTCCTTCGCCCACGGCAGCCGCACCGGCAGGCCGTACTCGTCGGTCTCGCCCGTGGTGTCGCCGTAGAGCGCGAACGAGCGCACCCGGCCGGACGTACGGTTGTGGTACTTCTCCTTCAGCCCGGCGTGTGCCACCACCAGGTTGCCGTCGTCGAGCACCAGGTGTGCGACCAGCCCGTCGCAGAACTGCCTGACCTGTTCGCGGAACTCCGGCGGCTCACGGTCCAGCTGCTCCAGTGTCTCGGCGAGGCCGTGCCCCACCGTCACCTTGCGGCCGGCGAGCTTGCGCACGAGCTTCTGCTCGTGGTTGCCGGGTACGCAGAGCGCGTCGCCGTCGGCGACCATCCCCATCACCAACCGCAGCACGCCGGGGCTGTCCGGGCCGCGGTCGACCAGGTCGCCGACGAACGCCGCCGTGCGGCCGTCCGGGTGGTGCGCACCGACGAGCCGGTCCTCGTCGTCGTGCCGCAGCTGGTAGCCGAGCTCAGTCAGCAGGGTGCGCAGCTCGCCCAGGCAGCCGTGCACGTCGCCGATGACGTCGAACGGCCCGTGCAGGTGTGTCAGGTCGCTGCGCAGTCGCGTGTACGTGACGGTGGCCGAGTCGACGTCGTCGACCGAGTCGAGCACGTGGACGTGCCTGAAACCTTCGCGCTCCAGCTTGCGCAGCGAGCCGCGCAGGTCGGAGTGCTGCCGGTGCAGCACCCGCTGCCCGAAGTTCCTGTCGCTGCGGCCTGCGTTGCGTTCCAGGCACACCTGCACCGGCGGGTTCAGCACGATCGCCACCGGCAGCACGTCGTGCTCCCTGGCCAGCTCCACCAGTTGCTTGCGGGCGAACGGCTGCACGTTCGTGGCGTCCACGACCGTGGTGCGGAACGCCGCCAGCCGCTTGCCGACGATGTAGTGCATGACGTCGAACGCGTCCGCGCTCGCCGACTGGTCGTTCTCGTCGTCGCTGACCAGGCCGCGGCAGAAGTCGCTCGACACCACCTGGGTCGGCAGGAAGTTGCGCTGCGCGAACGTCGACTTGCCCGAGCCGGAGATGCCGACGAGCACGATCAGGCAGGTGGCAGGGACGGGGAGCTCCCTGGGCGTGCCGGTCATCAGGCGTCACCCCTCACCGGGGAGTCGTTACGTCGGAACGCTGCGAGCTGCGTCGGCGGGCCGACCTCGGGGTCGTCCTCGCCCACCGGCAGGAACCGCACCCGGTAGCCGTAGGTCTCCGCGACGTCCTTCGCCCACTGGCCGAACGCCTCGCGGGTCCACTCGAACCTGTGGTCCGGATGCCGCATCGCGCCGGCCGGCAGGTCGGGGAACCGCACGTTGTGCTCGGCGTTCGGCGTGGTGACCACGACCGACGTCGGCCGTGCGTCGCCGAACACGTTGTCCGCGAGCGCGGGCAGCCGCGCCGGGTCGACGTGCTCGATCACCTCCATCAGCACGGCGGCGTCGTAGCCACGCAACCGGGCGTCGTGGTACGTGAGCGCGGTCCGTAGCAGCTTCAGCCGCTCTCGCTTGTGGTCGCTCATCCGGTCGACGTGCAACCGCTTCTCCGCCTGGGCCAGCGCGCGGGCGGAGACATCAGCGCCGGCGACCTCCGTGAAGGAGGTGTCGGCGAGCAGCGGACCGAGCAGCCGGCCCTCGCCGCAACCGAGGTCGACGACGCTCGCGCCGCCCTCCTCGGCCAGCGCGCCGAGCACGGCGTCGACGCGCTGCTGCGCGAGCGCCCGACCGGCGGTCGTCTCGGTGACGGTCGCGGTCTCCTCGGCCACCGGCGCGGCCGCGTCGTCGATCTCCGTGAGCCGGGCGACGGCGTCGTGCGTGAGATGGCGCTGGTGCGCGAGGTAGCGGTGCGCGATGAGCTCGTGCTTGGGATGGCTGCCCAACCAGCCGGTGCCCGCGCGGATCAGCTTGTCCACCTCGTCGGTGGTCACCCAGTAGTGCTTCGCGTCGTCGAGTACGGGCAGCAGGACGTACAGCTGGTTCAGCGCGTCCGCGAGCCGCACGGTGCCCCGCAAGGTCAGGTGCACGTACGGCGAGTCGCCCCAGTCGGGCACCGTCTCGTCGAGCGGGATCGCGGTGGCGTCCACCTGCCAGCGGAGCGGGCCGAACAGGTCGACCGCGAGCGCCGCGCCGCCGCGGCAGGGCAGGACGGGGATGGTCACCTCGAGCGGCAGCGGCGACTGCGCGAGCTCCGGCCGCGCGTCGCAGCGGCCGCGCATGGCCGTGCGGAACACCGTGCTCATGGCCACGGCGAGCAGCGACGACGCGGCGTACGGCCGGTCGTTCACGTAGTGCCCGAGGCTGAAGCTGCCGCGCACGGTCTTCGCGCGCGAGCGCACCAGCCGCACCGGGTCGACCTCGAGGAGCAGCGCGGCGGTGCAGCGGTGCTCGTCCGCCTGCGGGTAGAACACGTGCGCCGCACCCGCGGACACCTGCGCCGTCTGGCTGCGATCCGGGTGCTTGTGCAGCAGATAGCCCAGGTCAGTGGCCGGCGGTGCGGTCGAGGTGATGGTGAGCAGCACCCGGCGATTCTTTCCGATCGGCGGGCGCCGATGGCTGTCGGGGGGAATTTCACGCGTGTGATTTTCAGGAGTTTCAGCTGTGTAATTTGTGGCCGCTGGTGTTGGTGATTACAAAAGACACAGTTGTAATTCATGTTGTTGATGTGGCTAGTGTTTTCATTGGTACACAATATTGCTAATCTCCTTTTCGCGGCGCCGACCGGCGTAGCTGTTCGATCTGACGTGTCAGCTGGCTCGAGGGGGTTGTCGTGGCTGGGAAATCGCCGGTGCGAGGACGGGGGCGTACCCACATCGCGCGGCTGTTGACCGCTCTCGGGGTTTCCACTGCATTGCTGGTGTCGCTCGCCCTCCCGGCTACCGCGGCGCCGAAGTATCCGGGCAAGGACGACGTGTCCAAAGCGCGCGACGACGCGGACGACAGCGCCGCGGCCGCCGCGAACATGCGGAAGAAGCTCGCTGCTGCGCAGGCCACCCTCGACCGCCTCGACACCGAGGTCGCCATCGCCGTGGAGGCGTACAACGGCGCCGTCTACAAGCTCAGCAAGGCGAAGAAGACCTACACGAAGGCGAAGGCGCGCTCGAAGCAGACGGCGACCGCAGTGGAGAAGGCCCGCGGCGACGTGGCGTCGGTGGCCAGCAGGGCGTACGCCGGCAGTGGCACGGCCGAGTACGTGTCGCTGTTCGGCTCGGAGGACCCGGCCGGCGTCGCCGACGGCGCCAGCATGCTGAGCGTGCTCAGTGAGCAGCGCGGCGGTGCCTACGACCGGCTGGCGGCGGCGAAGGTCGTGCAGAATATCGTCCGCAAGCAGACCAAGCACGCGCTCGCCAAGCAGCGCGCGGAGACCAAGCGGGTCGCCGCGACCAAGCGCGCGGCGCAGGCCAAGCTGGCCACACAGCAGTCCGTGCTCGACCGGGTGGCGTCACTGCAGAGCAAGCTCGCCGAGCGCGCCGACGAGGACGCACAGGACGCGCGCAACCTTGCCGCGGAGCGCCGCGACGGCATCGCCGAGGCCCGCCGGATCGCGGCGGCCAAGGCAGCCGCGGAGGCACGCAAGCGCGCGCGGGAGGCCAGGGAGCGAGCCCAGGCGGCGCAGGCTGCGCAGCAGGAGAAGCCGAGCAAGCCGCGCGACAACGGCGGTAGCAACGTCGGCGCACAGTCCGTCGGCAACGCCACCGGTGGAGTAGCCGCCGTGCAGTACGCGAAGGCGCAGATCGGCAAGCCGTACGAGTGGGCCGCCGACGGCCCGGACACGTTCGACTGCTCCGGCCTGACCATGCGTGCGTGGCAGCGCGGGGGCGTGAGCCTGCCGCACTACAGCGTCGCGCAGTGGGACCAGACCAGCCGCGTCTCGCTGTCGAACCTACGGTTGGGCGACCTGGTGTTCTACGCGGACAACACGAACGACCCGTCCACCATCCACCACGTCGGCATGTACATCGGCAACGGGAAGATGGTCGAGGCGCCGTACACCGGTGCGTACGTACGGATCTCCAGCATCTACCGCAGCGACCTCATCGGGGCCGGCCGGCCGTAGCGTCAGTTCTTGGCGCGGGCGACCGACGCCTCGATCTCGGCCTCGGCGGCGGCTCGGTCGACCCAGGTGGCGCCTTCGACCGACTTCGCCGGCTCCAGGTCCTTGTACACCTCGAAGAAGTGCTGGATCTCCAGCCGGTGGTACTCGGGCACGTCCTCGATGTCGCGCAGCGCGTCGTGCCGCGGGTCGTCCGCGGGCACGCAGAGCACCTTGTCGTCGCGGCCCTTCTCGTCGCGCATCCGGAACATCCCGATCGCCCGGCACTTGATCAGGCAGCCGGGGAAGGTGGGTTCGGGGAGCAGGACGAGGGCGTCGAGCGGGTCGCCGTCCTGGCCGAGGGTGTGCTCGATGTAGCCGTAGTCGGCCGGGTACTGGGTGGCGGTGAACAGCGTCCGGTCGAGACGGATCCGCCCGGACTCGTGATCGACCTCGTACTTGTTCCGCTGCCCCTTCGGTATCTCCACGAGTACGTCGAAGTCCACGCGGCGCCTCCTCCCGCTCGATCGTCGGAGGCTAGTCTCTCCTGGCGGTGCACCGCGGTGCCCGATGGGTTCGACGCCGGCGGACGGGACGGGACGAGAAGCGTTGGGCGAGGAAGCAGCTGTTGATGCCGGTGCGAAGCGCTGGCCGGGCAGCGGCGGGGCCACCGGGGTCGGTTGGCCGTCCGGTGCGTCGGGCGGGTGGTCGCCCGCGCACGGGCGGCCCGCGGCCGTCGGCTGGGTGGGCGGCGGTACCCGGCAGGAGCCGCCAGCGGCGGACCCTGCAGTGGCGGCGCCGGGCGGAGCGGCGGCGCCGTCCGCGCGCGGGCAGGTGCAGCCGCCGCCGGCCGTCCCGCCACGTCCCGAGGGTCGTCAGCGGGGGAAGGCGCTGTGGGTGGTGCTCGCGGTGCTGCTCGTCGTCGCGGTGCTCGGTGCGACGACGGTGGTGGCAGGCCCGGACCGGGTGAAGGGGCTGCTGATCGAGCCGGCGTCGCCGACGCCGACCGTGCCGCGTCCGACCCCGACGACCCAGCCGGCCGCGCTCGGCAAACCGGAGGCGTCCGCGGCACCCGATGCGGCGGCCGTACGGCGCGCGCTCGCCGGGCCGATGGGCGCGAAGGCGCTCGGCGACCAGTTCGGTGCGTACGTGGTGGACCCGTCGTCCGGGGAGACCCTGTTCAACCGCGGTGGGGCCACGGCCGCCACCCCGGCATCCACGGCGAAGCTGGCCACCTCGGTCGCCGCGCTGCACAAGCTCGGGCCGACCGAACGGCTGGAGACGAAGGTCGTCCGTACGGACGACGCAGTGGTGCTCGTCGGCGGTGGCGACCCGACGTTGGTCGCGCGGTCGAAGAAGCAGTCGAAGGCCGCCTACCCGAAGTACGCCAGGCTGCAGGACCTCGCCGTCGAGACCGCGGCGGCGTTGGGTGACTCGCGCGGCAAGGTGACCGTCCAGATCGACGACAGTCTGTTCACCGGACCGCGTACCGCGCCGGGCTGGAAGCCCAACTACGTGCCCGAGGGCACCGTCGCGCCGGTGAGCGCGTTGGCGGTCGACCATGGCATGACCGACCCGCGCCGCAACATCTCCCGGGCGCCGGATCCCGCGATGTCGGCCGGTGCGGCTTTCGTCGAAATGCTGGAGAAGCGGGGCGTGTCGGTGCGCGGCGAGGTCGACAGGACGACCGTGGGTGCCGACGCCACCGAGTTGGCCGAGGTCGAGTCGCCCCCGGTGGCCGAGCTGGTCGAGGACGCCCTCGTCTACAGCGACAACGACCTGGCCGAGGCGCTCGCGAGACACGTCGCGCTTGAGTACGACGAGCCGGCGTCGTTCGCCGGGGCGCGCACCGGGGTGCACCGGGCGCTGCGGGGGCTCGGCGTGGCGAAGGGCATCGACCTCTACGACGGCAGCGGGCTGTCGACCAGGGATGCGGTGACGCCGCGGGCGCTCACCGAGGTGCTGACCCTGGTGGCTTCTGGGAAGCGCCCGGAGCTGAGCCCGGTGCTGAGCGGGCTGCCCGTCGGCGGTTTCTCCGGCACGCTGCACGACCGGTTCGGCGCCGAGCAGGCGGAACCGGGCGTCGGCGTGGTGCGCGCGAAGACCGGCACCCTCAGCGACGTGAGCAGCCTGGCCGGCACCGTACAGGACCAGAACGGCCGGACCCTGGTGTTCGCGTTCGTCGCCAACGGCATCCCGCAACGGCTCGCCTGGCAGACTCCCGCCGCCCTGGACCGCCTTTCCGCGGCCCTGGCCGCCTGTACCTGTAGCTAGCTAGCTAGCTGGCCTTGCCGTCGCGGACCGAGCGGAGCAGGCGGGTGAGGTAGCGGTCGAAGGGGCCGGCTACGTCGCGGCCGGCTGGGGTGTGCCAGAGCTGGACGGGTCTGGCCATGCCCTGCGCGTGCTGCAGCACGGAGCGCTCGGGGATCGGCGGTGCGAGCACCAGCGGGCCGAACAGCTCCTGCAGTTCGCCGAGGCGGAACCGGTGCTCGGGTGACCGCTCGCGGTACCGGTTCACCACCACGCCGAGTGGCTGCAGGTCGGCGTTGTGGTGCGTCCGCTCGTCGTGGATGGCGTTCAGCGTGCGTTCGGCCGCATGCACGGTGAACAGGTTCGGTTCGGTGATCACCAGCCCGCGCTGGCTCGCCACCAACGCGCTCCTGGTCAGCTGGCCGAGCGACGGCGGGCAGTCGATGAGCACCACGTCGTACGGCTGCTCCACCCGGTCGAGTACGGCGCCGAGCCGGCGCAGCCGGGCGGCCGTCGGGGTGGGGTTGTCGTGACGTGCCGTCGCGTCGCCGCCCGGGAGGGCGTCCAGGATGCCGCTGGGTGCATCCGGCTCGGCGTTCGCCAGCCAGCCGCTCGGCCGGATCACCCGCGACGGCAGCTTGCGCGACTCGTCGAGCAGGTCGGCGACGGTCTCGGCGCCCGGCGTGACGTCGAGGCCGAGGGTCGCGTTCGCCTGCGGGTCGAGGTCGACGACCAGGGTGTTCAGGCCGCGTTCGAGGGCGGCGCCGGCCAACCCGAGGACGGTCGTCGTCTTGCCAGTTCCACCCTTGAGACTGAGCACACTGAGAACTCGCACGCGACAAACCGTAGCGAAAACGCGCGGCCGCCGCCGTCGTTCGCCACAACGGCCAAACCGTTCTGTGCTGATACGTCCCGGTTCGGCGAGGCGGGCGGTGGGCCGTCCGCCGCTGTCAGTAGCCCCGGTACTGCTGTCCCGGGTACTGCGGCGGGTACTGCTGCCACTGCTGCGGTTGCTGGCCGGGGTACTGCGCGGGGTACTGCTGCCCGCCGTAGAGGCCGGCAGGCGGGGCACCCTGGTCGGGGCTCTCCTTCTTCAACAGCGCCATCAGCAGCAGGCCGACGCCGCAGAGCTGCAGCAGGACGGTGAGGATCGACGTCACCAGGCTGATGGTGCTGTACAGCTGGTAGTTACCGCCGCTGATGAACGCCGACGAGGTCAGCGACATGATGAGCGAGATCAACGAGCCCAGCGCCATGAGTGCGAAGCCGGCCATCCCGAGCGTCGCGCTGCGCGGGTACCGGTTGCGCGCGGTCAGCGCGACGATCGCTGCGGTGATGTAGCCGAGCAGCAGGAGGATGGACGGGATGAGGTAGACGAATCGCACCGACTCACCGTAGACCACCGGGCACGCCCGTGGGGGCAACCTCAGCTGAACGGCGCCACGGTGGCGAGCCCACCGGCGAAGCCGACGGCCAGCGCGAGCAGACACCAGCGCCGCCACACCAGCTGACGCTGCGCCCGCGCCATGGGGACCGCCACCGGTTCTGCGCCCGGCAGCACGTACCCCGCGAGGACGACGACCATGATGGCGCCCCGTCCGACCACCGCCGCCTGCTCCGCGAGCGGGTCGGCGGACAGGTGCGACCACGCGGTCGCGGCGAAGACCGCAAGCATCGCGACGGTGAGCGCGGCCGTCCGCCACCACGGCCGGCCGAGGAGCACCGAGTACACGGTGCCGCACGGCCCCGGCTCGGGCAGTCCCAGCGGCAGGAACGCGCTCATGTAGGCGCCACGCGGTCCGGTCATCCGGTAGATCGCGTCGTCGATGAACTCCGAGGCGGTCTTCGGCTGCCGGATGACCGCCCGGATCATCGCCGTGGTGGGCAGGCTGAGCAGGGCGGCCACGCCGAAGCCGAGCACGCACACCGCGGTCAGCACCGCGTACGGGTACGGCACCCGGGTCGCGCCGGCCAGCACGTCGCCGAGGATGGTCGGCACCATCGCGTAGATCGTCGCCTCGATGCCCCAGAAACAGAGCCCTACGAGCAGGATCACCGTCCACCGCCGGACGGCGGACTGGGCCCTGGGCACGGCCGCCTGCTGCACGCGCGCGCCGCCCTGCTCGAGTGCGCGGACGACGTCGCCGAAACCGAGGTCGTTGGCGCCCTGGTACAGCCGGTTCCAGCCGTCACCGATGGCGAACGAGCGGTCGGTGAAGCGCAGCGCGAGGACCCCGGCGGGTGTCGTCACGGTGACCGTCCCGGTGCCGACCGTCGCGTGCAGGGAGCCGATCTCGGCGGCGAGCTCCTGGCCGTCCGCGAACGTCACCGTGAGCTGGCTGCCGCGTCGCTCCAGCCCCGCGGGCTCGTCCGTGCGCCCCAGCTGGGGGGGAGTCGCCGATCGCCTGGCCGAGGTGCCGCTGCATAGCCGGTGAGTGTAGGGACTTGCGCTTCCGGGATGGGGTGCTCAGGCCCGCCGGCGCCGGGCACTTCTCCGGCCCGCCTGACGTTGTCCGCGGCGAGGGGAGCGCGAAGTCAGGGATGAGCCAGGGTGGCGAGCACGTCAGTTCGGGTCCGCGGACAAGTAGGTTGGTGCAGGTGAGCGACGAGATGATCGACTGGGGGCTCGCGGTCTCCACCGGCACGCGGCTGGTGCGGCCCGGCCCGCAAGTCACCCGTGACCAGGCTCGACAGGCGGTGCAGGAGCTGCGCGTCCTGTCCGGCGACGCCGAGCACCATGTCAAGGAGTTCACCGGGCTGGGTGAACCTGCCGAGCACGGCCCCGCCGCCGTCGTCGACCGACCCGGGTGGATCAGGTCGAACGTGGACGGCTTCCGGGTGGTGCTCGAACCGGTCGTCGAGCAGATGGCGCGGCGGCAGAGCGCATCGTTCGGGAACACGCTGGTGGCCGCGGTGGGTTCGCGGGTGACCGGTGTGCAGATCGGCTCCATCCTCGCGTACCTGGCCAGCCGGGTGCTCGGCCAGTACGAGCTGTTCCTGCCGCCGGACCCGGACGGCGGCCAGCCGGTGGGCCGGCTCACCCTGGTCGCGCCGAACATCGTCCAGGTGGAACGCGAGCTCGACGTCGACCCGCACGACTTCCGGCTGTGGGTCTGCCTGCACGAGGTCACCCACCGCACCCAGTTCACCGCGGTGCCGTGGCTGCGTAACCACGTGCACGCGGAGATCACCTCGTTCCTGCTCGCGTCCGAGGTGGGGCCGAGCGAGATGCTGGAGCGGCTCGGCGCCGCCGCGAACGCGGTCGTGGACGTGGTGCGCGGCGGTGACGCCAGCCTGCTCGAGGCCGTGCAGAACGAGCAGCAGCGGGAGGTGCTCGACCGGCTGACCGCGGTGATGACCCTGGTCGAGGGGCACGGCGACTTCGTGATGGACGGCGTCGGGCCGAGCGTGGTGCCGAGCGTGGCGGAGATCAGGGAGAAGTTCCAGCGCCGCCGGGCCAGCGGCAACGCGTTCGAGCTGGCGTTCAGGAAGCTGATCGGCATCGACCTGAAGATGAAGCAGTACCAGCAGGGTGCGGCGTTCGTTCGTACGGTGGTCGACGAGGTGGGCATGTCCGGCTTCAACCGGGTCTGGACGTCGCCGAACACCCTCCCGACCCGCGAGGAGATCGCCGACCCGCAGCGCTGGATCGACCGGGTGGCCCGCCCGGCGCTGCCGGAGTCCTGACCGGAGGGGGACGCATGGGGCCGCCGGCGGTGGTCGCGGAGGTGCGGCACGCCGTAAGGGCCGCGCTCGCCGACCTGCCGGAGGCCGCGCTGGTGCTCGTCGCGTGCAGCGGCGGTGCCGACTCGCTCGCCCTGGCGGCCGCGACCGCGCATGTCGCTCCCCGGCTCGGGCTGCGTGCCGGTGCCGTCACCGTGGACCACGGCCTGCAGGACGGCTCGGCGGCGCGTGCCGAGCAGGTGGCTGAGGTGCTGCGCGGGCTCGACCTCGACCCGGTGCGGGTGGCCACCGCGCGGGTGGCCGGATCCGGCGGCCCGGAGGCGGCCGCCCGCGACGCGCGGTACCGCGCGCTCGACGACGCGCGGGACGAGCTGGGCGCCGCGGCCGTGCTGCTCGGGCACACCAGGGACGACCAGGCGGAGACGGTGCTGCTGCGGCTCGCGCGCGGCTCGGGCGCCAGGTCGCTGGCCGGGATGGCGCCGGTCGCCGGCCGTTACCTGCGGCCGCTGCTCGAGCTGCCACGCGAGCGGGTGCACAAGGCGTGCGCCGCCGCCCGCCTGCAGCCCTGGCACGACCCGCACAACGCCGACCCCGCCTACACCAGGTCGCGGGTGCGCGGCGACCTGCTGCCGGCCCTGGAGACCGCGCTCGGGCCGGGCGTCGCCGAGGCGCTGGCGCGTACGGCGCGGCTGCTGCGGTCGGACGCGGACGCGCTGGACGCGTGGGCCGACCGGGCCCTGGCCGACTGCGGCGACCCGGCGACCGGCCTGGACATCGCGGCGCTGACCGAGTTGCCGGCCGCCGTCCGCACCCGGGTGCTGCACCGTGCCGCCCTGGCCGCCGGCGCACCGGCAGGCGCCCTCGGCGCGAAGCACGTCACGGCGGTCGACGCGCTCGTCGTCGGCTGGCACGGCCAGGCGGGCGTCGACCTGCCAGGCGGCGTGCGGGCCGTCCGCCGCGCCGGCCGGCTGCTGTTCCCGACGGCAGGCACGGGGCCGGATGTGAAAGATTGATGCCGGGCACGGTGGTCGTGGTGGGCGAGGGAAAGTAGGCGGATGGACACGACGGACGTCGGTGGCGACCTGGCGGCAGTGCTCCTCACCGAGGAGCAGATCCAGCAGCGGCTGCGCGAGCTGGCGAAGACCCTGGACGAGGACTACGCGGGCCGAGAGGTGCTGCTCGTCGGGGTGCTGAAGGGGGCCGTGATGGTGATGGCCGACCTCGCGCGCGCCATGCACTCGGCGGTCGACATGGACTGGATGGCGGTGTCGTCGTACGGCTCTGGCACCAAGTCGTCCGGCGTGGTCCGCATCCTCAAGGACCTGGACCGCGACATCACCGGCAGGCACGTGCTGGTCGTGGAGGACATCATCGACTCCGGGCTGACCCTGTCGTGGCTGCTGCGCAACCTGCGCTCCCGCGGCCCGGCGTCGGTCGAGGTGGTGGCGCTGATGCGCAAGCCGGAGGCGGTCGAGGTGGACATCCCGGTCAGGTACGTCGGGTTCGACATCCCCAGCGAGTTCGTCGTCGGGTATGGGCTCGACTACGCGGAGAAGTACCGAAATCTGCCCTTTGTCGCTACCCTGGCGCCCCATGTGTACGGGGGCGGCTGAGGGCCGCCCGACCGGGCGACTCATCAGGGGGAATACCCTCGGGAACACCGAAGGTGCGATGATGAGTTGAAGTAACGGGCAAGAAAAACGCGCTGCCGGTCGTCCACGGCCGCCGCGCGGGCTCCAAGCTCACCAGCGACCGACTGCCCCTCGGGGGCATTCAGCAGGCAGGAGGGAGAGCGCGGCGGCGCTCACTCGGATGGACATCAAGCGTTATCTCCGCGGACCGCTGCTCTGGGTCCTCCTCATCGGCGTGCTCTTGATCGTGCTGATGCAGTTGTTCAACGACGGCAGCGGCTACGAGGAGACGGACACCTCGACGATCGTCCGGCACATCGAGCGGGGCGAGGTCAAGTCGGCGCTGCTCACCGACAAGGACCAGACCATCCAGGTCACGCTGAAGAACGGCGGCGACCTGGACGGCAAGAAGCTCGAGGCCTCCTGGGTGTACGGTCAGCAGCGCGACATCGTCGACGCGCTGGAGAAGAACGAGCCGCCCAAGGGCTGGAACGTCGACGTACCGAAGCAGAGCATCCTGACCAGCCTGCTCATCAGCCTCGCGCCCATCGTCCTGCTGGTGTTGATCTTCCTGTTCATCATGAACCAGATGCAGGGCGGCGGTAACCGGGTCATGAACTTCGGCAAGTCCAAGGCGAAGATGATCACCAAGGACATGCCGAAGACCACCTTCGCCGACGTCGCGGGTGTCGACGAGACCATCGACGAGCTGGCGGAGATCAAGGACTTCCTGGAGAACCCGGCCAAGTTCCAGCAGATGGGCGCGAAGATCCCGAAGGGCGTGCTGCTCTACGGGCCGCCTGGAACAGGTAAGACGCTGCTGGCGCGCGCCGTCGCGGGCGAGGCCGGTGTGCCGTTCTACTCCATCTCCGGCTCCGACTTCGTGGAGATGTTCGTCGGTGTCGGTGCCTCCCGTGTCCGTGACCTGTTCGAGCAGGCGAAGGCGAACGCCCCCGCGATCGTGTTCGTGGACGAGATCGACGCGGTCGGCCGCCAGCGCGGCGCCGGCCTCGGCGGCGGCCACGACGAGCGCGAGCAGACGCTGAACCAGCTCCTCGTCGAGATGGACGGCTTCGACGTGCGCGGCGGCGTGATCCTCATCGCCGCGACGAACCGGCCGGACATCCTCGACCCGGCGCTGCTGCGTCCCGGGCGGTTCGACCGGCAGATCGTCGTCGACCGGCCCGACCTGGAGGGCCGCAAGGCCATCCTCCGGGTGCACGCGCGGGGCAAGCCGCTCGCGGAGGACGCCGACCTCGACGTGCTCGCGCGGCGTACGCCCGGCTTCACCGGCGCGGACCTGCAGAACGCCATCAACGAGGCGGCGCTGCTGACGGCGCGCACCGACCAGAAGCTGATCACTGCGGATACGCTCGAAGAGGCGGTCGACCGGGTGATGGCCGGCCCGGAGCGCAAGAGCCGGGTGATGAGCGATCAGGAGAAGAAGATGATCGCCTACCACGAAGGCGGTCACGCGCTCGTCGGCCACGCGCTCCCGTTCGCCGACCCGGTGCACAAGATCACCATCCTGTCCCGTGGCCGTGCACTCGGCTACACCATGTCGCTGCCGACCGAGGACAAGTTCCTCACCACCCGCAGCGAGATGCTCGACCGGCTGGCCGGGCTGCTCGGTGGCCGGGCGGCCGAGGAGCTGGTGTTCCACGAGCCCACCACCGGTGCGTCCAACGACATCGAGAAGGCGACGAGCATCGCCAGGGGCATGGTCACCCAGTACGGCATGAGCGAGCGGCTGGGTGCGCGCAAGTTCGGCTCCGGCGAGGAGAACGTGTTCCTCGGCCGGGAGATGAGCCACGAGCGCGACTACTCCGAGGAGATCGCCTCCACCATCGACGAAGAGGTCCGCAGGATCATCGAGCACGCGCACGACGTCGCGTGGGAGGTCCTCGTGGAGTACCGCGAGGTGCTCGACAACCTGGTGCTCGAGCTGATGGACAAGGAGACGCTGCAGCGCAACGAGGTGCTGGAGGTCTTCTCGCCGGTACAGAAGCGCCCGGCGAGGCCGTCCTACTCCGGCTACGGCAAGCGGCTGCCGGACGATCGCCCGCCGATCGTCACCGCGCGCGAGCGCGCCGCCACGTACGCCGGCCAGGAGCCGAGCACCAACGGGTCGAGCGGCCACGACGAGCCGCAGGCCGCGCCACCCGCCGCCACCGGCACGCCGGGGGCGGCAGGTGCGGCAGAGTCCGCGACCGACCAGTCCGCCACCGAGCACCCTGGTGACCGGGAGAGCTGACGGGCTGCGGCATGGGTGGTGACGACACCGCACCCGTGCTCGACCTGCCCAGGATCAAGCGTGCGGTGCGCGAGATCCTGCTCGCCGTCGGCGAGGACCCCGACCGCGACGGGCTGCAGGCCACCCCGGAGCGGGTGGCGAAGTGGTACGCGGAGGCGTTCTCCGGGCTGTCCCAGCGTCCCGAGGACGTGCTCACCGTCGTCTTCGAGGCCGAGCACGACGAGATGGTGCTCGTCAGGGACATCGAGGTGGCGAGCATGTGCGAGCACCACCTGGTGCCGTTCCACGGCGTCGCCCACATCGGGTACATCCCGGACGACTCCGGCCGGGTGACCGGCCTGTCCAAGCTGGCCAGACTGGTCGACGTCTACGCCCGCCGGCCGCAGGTGCAGGAGCGGATGACCAGCCAGGTCGCGGACGCGTTGATGCACGTGCTGCAGCCGCGCGGCGTGATCGTGGTCGTCGAGTGCGAGCACCTGTGCATGTCGCTGCGCGGCGTCCGCAAGCCGGGCGCCAAGACCGTCACGTCCGCCGTACGAGGGCAGTTCCGCAGGTCGGAGAAGACCAGGAGTGAGGCGCTCGCGTTCATCTACGGCCACCGCTGAGGGCGCTGCCGTAGCCGGGCCCGGTCACCCGGTGCAGTCCGCTTGTTCGGCTGCGTAAGGTGGTTGGCATGCCCCCGAAGTCAGCGCCGCCGCCGGTGCGCGGAATTCCGCCGACCGGCAGGTGCCTGGTGATGGGCATCATCAACGTCACGCCTGACTCGTTCTCCGACGGTGGGCAGTTCTTCGACACCGAGAAGGCGATCGCGCACGGGCAGGCGCTCGCCCAGGCGGGCGCGGACATCGTGGACATCGGCGGCGAGTCCACCCGCCCGGGTGCGGAGCGGGTGGACGACGCGGAGGAGCTGCGCCGGACCGTCCCCGTGGTCGAGGCGCTGGCGGCCGACGGGCTGCTGGTGAGCGTCGACACCATGCGGGCCTCCGTGGCGGCGGCTGCGGTCGCCGCCGGGGCCGGGCTGGTCAACGACGTCAGCGGCGGCCTGGCGGACCCGGCGATGGCGCCGTTCGTCGCCGAGGCCGGTGTGCCGTACGTCCTCATGCACTGGCGCGGGCACAGCGTGGACATGACCGCCAAGGCCAGCTACCGCGACGTCGTCACGGAGGTGCGCGACGAGCTGCGCGGCCAGCTCGACCGGGTGCTTGCGGCCGGCGTGCGGCCGGAGCAGGTAATCCTGGACCCGGGCATCGGCTTCGCCAAGGTCGCGGAGCACGACTGGGCGCTGCTGAGCCGGCTGGACGCGCTGCAGGCGCTCGGCCGCCCGCTGCTCGTCGGCGCGTCCAGGAAGCGGTTCCTCGGCCGGTTGCTCGCCGCCGCCGACGGCACCCCGCGTGCGGCCGAAGCACGTGCCGACGCCACCGTCGCGATCACCACCCAGGCCGCGCTGGCCGGCGCCTGGGCGGTGCGGGTGCACGACGTCGCGGCGAACGCCGACGCGGTGCGGGTGGCCGCGGCGCTGGCCGACAGCAGAGCCGGCGCGGCCGGCGCAGGGACGGACCGGATCGTGCTCCGCGGTCTGCGCGCACACGGCTACCACGGGGTGCTCGCCAGCGAGCGCGAGACCGGCCAGGAGTTCGTCGTGGACGTCGCCCTGACCGTCGACACGGGGCCGGCTGCGGCGGCGGATGCGTTGGCCCTTACCGTCGATTACGCGGATCTTGCCGACCGGTTGGTCGAGGTGGTGGCCGGCGAGCCGGCCGACCTGATCGAGACCGTCGCCGGGCGGTTGGCGGACGTGTGTCTGGCCACGGACGGCGTGCTGGCGGCGGAGGTGACGCTGCACAAGCCGCAGGCGCCCGTGGGGCACCCGTTCGAGGACGTGGCGGTTTCGATCGTGCGAGAGAGGGGGTCGTCTTGCGCCGGCTGACACTGGGTCGACGGCATGGCATGGCCCGTCCCGGGGTCAGCGGCGACCCCGCAGACGTGGCTACGCAGATTCGTGAGCGAAAAGGTGGGCGTGCATGACGTACCGTGCGGTGATCGCGTTCGGGAGCAACCTCGGCGACCGGTTCGCCTACCTGCAGGGCGGGGTGGACGCCCTGCTGGACACGCCCGGTACCAGCTGTGTCGCACAGTCGGCGGTGTACGAGACCGACCCGGTGGGCGGCCCGGAGCAGCCGGCGTTCCTGAACGCCGTGGTGATCGTCGACACCCCGCTGCCGCCGGTCGCGTTGCTCGACCGCGCGCACGCGATCGAGGAGGCGTTCGAGCGGGCGCGCGTCGAGCACTGGGGGCCGCGCACGCTCGACGTGGACATCGTCGCGGTCGGCGACGATGTGGTGGACACCGGCGACCTGACCATCCCGCACAAGGCCGCGCACGACCGGGCGTTCGTGCTCGTGCCCTGGCTGGACGCCGACCCGGACGCGTACCTGGTCGGGCACGGCAAGGTGGCCGACCTGGTCACCGGGGTGGACCGCAGCGGCGTGCGGGCCACCGAGGACGTGTTGAGGGAAGCTGGGTGAAACCGACCCGCATCGCGACCCTGGTCGCGGTGGCGATCGCGGTGGGCCTGGTCACCTGGGTGGTGGTCAGATTCGCGTACAACGTGCTGCCACCGCTGCCGTGGACCGCGGTCGCGACGCTCGGCCTGGCGACCGTGGTCGAGCTGATCCTCGCCAGGGGCGCGCACGCCAGGATCAACCGGCGAGAAGGCGCCCCCATGCTCGAGCCGCTGGTGATCGCCAGGTACCTCGTGCTGGCCAAGGCCAGCGCCTACGCCGCCGCGGCCGCGGCGGGGACGTTCGGCGGGCTGTTGGCGTACCTGCTCGGCGACCTGGCCAGCCCGACGCAGCGCGCCGACGCCTGGGTGGCCGGGTCGTGCACGCTCGCGTCCGTCGCGCTCGGGGTGGCGGCGATGCTGCTCGAGTACGCCTGCCGGGTGCCGGGCGGCGGGGACGGTGACGACGAGGAGGAGCAGCCGACCGCGGAGCGGCAGTGACCGGCCGCTGCACCGGATCGGCAGGCTTCGAGCCACGCCCGGCGTGTCGGAGCGTGTATGTGGTGGTTACCGCCCGTACGATCTCCGATGCCGGGCTTGAACGTCAGAAAGGTCGCTGCATCGCCGAACAGGAGTTACTGGAGTGATTCTTGTGATGAGTGCGGCGTGGCGCCACCGAATCTCTGGCCATTCTGCCTAGCCTTCCTGCCATGCTGCGGCGCTCACATCGACGACGTCCGCCCGTGCCTACCTCGGCGGCGGCCGTGCTTGTCGTCGTGGCTGCGGCCGCGGTCGGGACGGCTGCCGTGTTCCAGGACCACTGGGTGTTGCGTGGCGCCGTCGCGGCGCTCGCCGGCGTCGTGGTGCTCGGCGGCCTGCTGCTGCGCCGGGTGCGCCGGATGCTGCGTGCCGCCCAGGTCGAGGCGGCCGGCGGCAGCGTCGCGTTGGCCCGGGCGGAGAGCCGTGCCGGCCAGGAGCTGCTCCGCCGCGACCTCGAGATCGCCAGGCTGAACGGCGAGCTCGGTACGTCTACGGCACGGCTACGCGAGGTGACCGGCGCGAGCCTGTACGCCGCCGCGGTCCTCGCCGAGCTGTTCCGTAACAACCCGCTACTGAGCGGGACAGCTGATGAGCAGTCGGTAGCAGATGAGGGCGAGAGCCCGGCGGAAGCTGCCGATGAGCCGACCGAGGATTCCGTCACCGACTCCGCGAGCAGTACGGTGGTGCAGGTATGGCCGAGCGTCGACGACGCTCCCACAGTGGTCGACCTGCTCCGTTGGGATCAGGTGCGTCGGATGACCGACAAGCCGGCGCTCGACTCCCGGCGCCCGGCGTAGCGTGCCTGCGTCGGCGATAACCGCGAACCGGACCAAAGAGGTGCAACGTTGCTTCCCACCGTCGCTGGTGCGGGCACGGGAGCTGCCGCGGTTCCTGAGGTAGTGGCTCGCGGTCGTGCCGGCTCCGTGTCGCAGGTCTTGGTATCCTGCCCGTCCCCTGCCCCGGAGGTACGCCGATGAGGCACTTCGCAGGCATTCTGCTTGGCATCATCTTCATCCCGGTCTTCTTCGCGCTCAACTGGTCGGTGAACTACACGGCCGACGCCGCGGGTAGCTCCGGCGGCTGGCCGTTCGTGTGGCTGCTCGCCGCATACGTCGCGGTGGGCGTGGTCACGGGCTTCCTGCTCGGCGCGCGCTCGATCTCGCCGATGGCGTTGCTGCTGTGCGGTCTCGGCATCGCGGCCGCCCAGGTCATCCTGCTGATGCCGAGGCTGGCCGGGGTCGAGCTCAACGTGCCGCGGATCTACGACTACCCGCAGGTCACCGACGGGTACCTGCTCGTCGCCGTGGGTGCGGCCCTGCTCTTCGCGGTGTTCACGCCGTCGCGCTGGCGCCGGCCGAAGCCCAAGGACGACGAGTTCGAGGACTTCGGGCGCGACGAGCTGGAACCCGTGCACGGCCGTGGCGGCCCGTACGACGCCTCCTGGGGCTCTGGCAGGAACGACTACGCCGAGGAGCCGGAGGCTCCGTACGAGCCGTCGACCCGGCAGATGCCGGTTACCCGGCCGGGGCAGTACGACCAGCCGCCGGTGGGCGAGGCGGGTACGTACGACCAGCAGGCGCTCGGCTACAACCCGCCGCAGGGCCACGAGGAGCCGGCGACGGCGCAGTTCAGCCAGCCGAGCACCGTCGAGTTCAACCAGGGGCAGAACCGCTAGCTAGCGGTCGATGTCGCCGACGACGAAGAACAGCGAGCCGAGCACGGCGATCATGTCGGCGACCAGGCAGCCGGGCAGCACCTCGGAGAGCACCTGGACGTTGTTGAACGACGCCGAGCGCAGCTTCAGCCGGTACGGCGTCTTCTCGCCGCGCGAGACCAGGTAGTAGCCGTTGATGCCGAGCGGGTTCTCCGTCCACGCGTAGGTCTCGCCCTCGGGGACCTTCAGCACCTTCGGCAGCCGCTGGTTGATCGGGCCGCGTGGCATGCCGCGCAGCCGTTCGGCACAGGCGTCCACCAGGTCGAGCGAGACGTGCGCCTGCTCGAGCAGGCACTGGAACCTGGCCTGCGCGTCGCCGGCGTCGCGCAGCACGACGCGGCCGGGGCCGCCGGGCGCGAACAGCTCGTCGTACGCCAGGTACGGCTCGTCGCGGCGCAGGTCGAAGTCCACCCCGGACGCGCGCGCCACCGGCCCGCTGACGCCGTACTGGTGCACCAGGTGCTGTGACAGCACCCCGACGCCCTTCGTGCGTGCGACGAAGATCTCGTTGCCGGTGACCATGCGCTCCAGGTCGGGCAGCCGCTTGCGTACCGCCTGCACCGCGGTGCCCACGCGGTCGAGCCAGCCGGCCGGCATGTCCTCCTTCAACCCGCCGACCCGGTTGAACATGTAGTGCATGCGGCCGCCGGAGATCTCCTCCATCACCTTCTGGATCGCCTCGCGCTCCCTGAACGCGTAGAACATCGGCGTGATGGCGCCCATCTCCAGCGGGTACGCACCGAGGAACATCAGGTGGTTGAGCACCCGGTTCAGCTCGGCGAGCAGCGTCCGCAGCCAGGTGGCACGTACCGGCACCTCCATGCCGAGCATCCGCTCGACCGCGAGCACCACGCCGAGCTCGCTGGAGAACGCGGACAGCCAGTCGTGCCGGTTGGCGAGCACCAGGATCTGCCGGTAGTCGCGGACCTCGAACAGCTTCTCCGCGCCGCGGTGCATGTACCCGATCACCGGCTCGGCGCGCACGATGCGCTCCCCATCGAGCGTGATGATCAGCCGCAACACACCGTGCGTGGACGGATGCTGCGGACCGATGTTGAGCGTCATCTCGGTGGTGCTCAGGCCATCGGCGCCCGCCCCGACACCGACGACGCGGGTGGCGGGAGTGGCTGGGTTCGACGGGGTAGGGGAGTTCATCGTGGCCCATGGTGCCACCATTGGGCGCCACCACGCACCGTCGGCGGTACTCCATGATGGTGCTGGAGCGAACGGAGGCAACGGGGATGAGCCAGCAGTCGGCGGCGTCGCCGGGCAGGACCACGATCTCGCCGGCCGACCTGCGGCCGCGGCGGCGGTGGTACTTCGTCGCGTTGGGCGTGTTCCTGGTCTGCACCGCGATCGGGGTCGGGTTGTTCGTCTGGCAGATCGGCAAGGTCGCCGACGGCGTGAACCTGCAGGAGCTGAGCGCCGGGTCGAACCGGGTGAAGATGACCGCAGGCAAGGAGAAGGGCATCTACGCGACCGGCAGGGTGGACCGCAGCAGCCTGCCGCGCTGTCTGCCGTCCGGCCCGGGCAAGTGGAACGTCGGCCCGGTTACGACGACGGAGACGTTCACCACCGACGGCACCACCTGGTACCTGGTCGCCAAGGTGACGGTGACGAAGTCCGGCACGTACACGGTCACCTGCGCGTCCACGGGCGCGACCAGGTTCGCCGTCGGCAACCGCCTCGGTGGCGTGTTCCTCGGCGGCCTCGGCGCCGTGGGGATGCTGTTCGGCCTGGTCCTCCTCGGCGCCCTGATCGCAGGCACCATGGCGATCGTCGTGCTGGCCCGCCGCATCGGGCACAAGAAGCGCCTCCAACCCACCCCGGCCGGCTTCGCCCCGGCCGGTATGCCACCCGGCGCCGGCATGCCACCACCCGGCGGTTGGATGCCACCACCGGGCGGTGCGCCCCCTGGCGGGATGCCCCCACCGGGCGGGATGCCACCACCACCGGGCGGGATGCCCGCTGCCGGGATGCCCGCTGCCGGGATGCCCGCTGCCGGGATGCCACCACCACCGGGCGGGATGCCCCCTGCCGGGATGCCACCCAGTGGCGGGACGCCACCACCACCAGGTGGGATGCCGCCGCCGTCGGCGCAGCCACAGCAGCCGGGTCAGCCGCCGGCACCCCAGCCACCGGCGCAGCAGCAGCCGGGTCCGCCGCCCGGCGGGGGCGAGCCGCCGCGCTCGCCGTGACCCCGCCTGTCCGGCCCAGCCGGTGGTGGTACGCGCTGCCCGGCGGCCTGTTGCTCGGCGGCCTCGGCCTCGGCTGCCTGCTGTTCTGGTTCGCCGTGCGGCCGCTGGTCGTCGAGGGCGCCGGCTCGCCGATGCGGATCCTGAACGCGTTCGTCGTGTTCATCGGGACGGTCGTGGTGGGGTTCCTCGGCGCGTTCGTGTCCGCCATGCTGATCGCCGTCCGGCGGTCCAGGCAGAAGCGCGCCCTACGCGACGACGACGCCGGCTAGTGGGCATCTCCGGAAGTTCGTCGGGGGCTCAGGTCCAGGCGGTCGGGTCGGCGAGGTAGAGACCGCAGGCTGTGTCGAGGGCCTCCTCGGCGGTACCGCCCATGGAGCCGGTGGGTAGGTATGAGTCTTCGT
>WHTA01000038.1 GCA_009379825.1 Streptosporangiales bacterium | reverse complement strand
TGCTCGGCTGCGCCGACGGCCGCGGCGCCGGCCACGCGGTCGCCGCCGGCACCCCGGTACCGCGGTAGGCGTGGCCTCCCCATGTGCTGCCGCGGTGTCGCGGTAGGAGGCCCATGTGCTGCGAGGTCGTGGGAGCGCCGGAGTCGCGGTAGGCGCGGCCGGACCCCCATGTACTGCGGGGCGGCCCGGTGTCGCGGACGCCTGCACTCGCTCGCCGCGGCCGCCGACTGGGTGCGGGCGGGGCGGGTCGACCGGCTGTGCCGGCGGTCGCGGCGCCGGGCATGCGGTCGCTGCCGGCGCCCCCGTGCCGCCGTAGGCGGGGCGCGGACTCCCACGTACTACGCGGTCCTACTTCCGCCCTTATTTCGATACAGTGCTGCTCTGTATTGTTTCCCCATGGTCACCACCAGCCGCGGGCCTGGGCGGCCGCGGAGTGCCGAGGCGGACGCCGGCATCGTGGCGGCTGCGCTCGACCTGCTGATCGACCGCGGCATCGGTGCGGTCAGCGTCGAGCAGGTCGCCCGGCGCGCCGGGGTCACCAGGGCGACGGTCTACCGGCGGTACGCGGAGCGGGACCAGCTGGTCATCGCCGCGATCAAGGCCGGGCACCAGGAGCCGGCGGAGCTGCCCGAGGTCGCCGACGTCGAGGAGATGCTGTCGTACTGGGCGCAGACGCTCGCGCGTCCGCGGCTGCGTCAGCTCACCCGCAGGCTGATGACGTCGATGCAGGACCATCCGGACTTCGCCAAGGCGTACCGGGAGGCGAGCATCGACCAGCGCGACCGGGCGATCGCCGCCGTGCTCGAGCAGGCGCGCGACCGCGGCGACTTCCCGCCCGACACCGACCTGGCGGTCATCCAGCGGATCCTCACCGGCGCGGTCGCCACGCACCTGCTGACCTACCCGGACTCGTGCAGCGCGGCGGAGATCGAGGAGTACCTCGTGCACGTGCTGCGGCACACCACCTACCGGAGCAGCCGATGAACACCGCCGTGGTTACCGAGGGGCTGGTCAAGACGTACGGCGCCACCCGCGCACTCGACGGCCTGGACCTCACCGTCCGCATCGGCGAGGTCCACGGCTTCCTCGGTCCCAACGGGGCGGGGAAGTCCACGACCATCCGGGTGTTGCTCGGGCTGTTGCGCGCCGACGACGGCCGGGCGCGCCTGCTCGGCGGCGACCCGTGGGCGGACGCGGTCGAGCTGCACCGGCGGCTTGCGTAGGTGCCTGGCGACGTCGAGCTGTGGCCCAACTTCACCGGCGGTGAGGCGATCGACGTGCTCGGCCGGCTGCGCGGCGGGCTGGACAGGAAGCGCCGCACCGAGCTGATCGACCGGTTCGAGCTCGACCCGACGAAGAAGGGCCGCACCTACTCCAAGGGCAACAGGCAGAAGGTCGCGCTCGTCGCCGCCCTGGCGTCCGAGGTGGAGCTGCTGCTGCTCGACGAGCCGACGTCGGGGCTCGACCCGTTGATGGAGGCGGCGTTCCAGGAGGTGGTCGGCGAAGTGCGGGCGGCCGGGCGCACGGTGCTGCTGTCCAGCCACATCCTCGCCCAGGTGGAGCGGCTGGCCGACAGGCAGGGCAGCATCGTGCAGTCGGGGACGCTGGCCGAGCTACGGCACCTGACCCGTACGACCGTGGAGGCGGAGACCGCAATGCCGGTCGGCGGTCTCGGCGACCTCGCCGGTGTGCACGATGCCGACGTCGCGGGCACCCGGGCGCGGTTCACGGTGGACGCGGAACACCTCGACGCGGCGATGAAACACCTGGGGGAGTACGGCATCCGCGCGTTGACCACGCACCCGCCCACCCTCGAGGAGCTGATGCTCAGGCACTACGGGGCGGGAGCGGCGCGATGACGCGCCGCTCGGTGGCCGGCGCGCTGACCGGCTCCGGCGCCCTGGTGCGTATCGGGCTGCGCCGCGACCGGGTCAAGCTGCCCGTCTGGCTGCTCGCCGTCACGGCGTTCGTGCCGTACTTCTACACGGTGTTGTCGATGACGACGACATCGCGGCAGCAGCTGCAGGAGTCGGTCGACCTGCTGAACAACGCGATGGGCCGGGTGTTCGCCGGACCGTTGTTCGGCCTCGAGCACGTCACGCTGGAGCGGTACTTCCTCGGTTACACCATGGAGTTCCTGCTCGCCGCCGCGTTCATGAGCATCCTGCTCGTTGCCCGGCACACCCGTGCCGAGGAGCAGAACGGCCGGGCGGAGCTGGTGCGTGCGGCCGTGGTCGGCCGGCACGCGTCGTTGACCGCAGCACTCGTGCTCGCGGTGCTGGCGAACGCCGGTCTAGGCGGGTTGATCGCGGTTGCACTCATGGGGCTGGGCTTTCCCGGCGACAGCTCGTTGCTCTTCGGCGCAGGCGTTGCCGCGACCGGCCTGGTCTTCGCCGGCGTCACGGCCTGCGCCACGCAGCTGACCGAGCACTCCAGGGCCGCCGGTGGGTTGGCGGCCATGGTGCTCGGTGTGGCGTGGGCGTTGCGGGCGTTCGGCGTGGTGAACGACGAGGACGGCGGTGCTCTCGCCTGGCTGTCGCCGTTGGCGTGGCCGCTGCTGACCCGCGTGCTCGACGACCAGCGGTGGTGGCCGCTGCTGCTGTCCGTCGGGTTCGCCGTGCTGGCTACCGCGGGCGCGTACGTGCTGTCGGCGCGGCGGGACTTCGGTGCCGGCCTGCTGCCGTCCAGGACGGGGCGCGCCGCGGCGCCGCGGTGGGTGCGGTCGGTGCTCGCGCTCGAGGTGCGGCTGCGGCGGCGGACGATCCTGTGGTGGCTCGTGGTGCTGTTCGCCGCGGGCCTGGTCTACGGCAGGCTGGGCCCGCTGGTCGCAGCGAGCGCCGACGCCGACTTCTTCGGCGGCGGTGTGGACGTGCTGCGCGGGTACCTGAGCCTGATGGTGGTCATGATTACGTCGGTGGTGGGCGCCTTCGCCATCCTCGCGGTTGCAGGCCTGGCGCAAGGACGAGACCGGTGGCCGCGTCACGCCGGTGCTCGCGGCCGCGACCGGTCGGTCCGCCTGGTTGGGCAGCTCGATCCTCGTCGCCGGGGGCGCCGCGGTGCTGCTGCTGACCGCGACCGGCGTGGCGACCGGTGTGGGTGCGGTCGCCGCGGGCGGTGACGCGAGCCTGGTCGCCGAGCTCACCGCCGCGTACCTCGTCCGGGCGCCCGAGGTGCTCCTCGTGCTCGCGCTGGCGGCGCTGCTCTTCGCCGCCGTGCCGCGAGTCGTGGGTGTGGCGTGGGCGGTGCTCGTCTACGGCGGGATCGTGCGGTTCTTCGCGCCGAACCTGGGGTGGCCGAGCTGGCTGATGAACACCTCGCCGTTGCAGCACATCCCGCGGTTGCCGGTCGAGGACTTCGCATTCACGCCCGTGCTCGCACTCCTCGCCGCCGCAGCCGTACTCGGCGCGCTGGCGTTCGCCGCGTTCCGGCGGCGCGACCTGGCCGGCGGCTAGCCGTCAGCGGAGGTTGCGGCGCAGCCGTACCCGGTAGGAGTAGTGCTCGGGGTTGAAGTAGCTGATCGCCAGCTCGACCGGCTGGTTGGTCGAGCTGAAGTAGAGCCGGTCGACGCGCAGCAGCGGCTGGCCGGGGCAGCAGCCCAGGTATTCAGCCACCTCGGCCGTCGCGACGCCGATGGTGATGCTCTGCTCCGCTTCGGAGATGGGATCGGGCAGCCGCGGGTCGAGCAGGCCGATGACCGTGATGTGGCTGGAGGCGCCAGGTTCGAGCAACTCCGGTACGCGCTCCACGAGCTGGCCCACGGCCGGCGGCAGGTGCACGGTGGTGTGGCAGAACGGCACCTCGTCGTGGATGCGGAGGAACGCGAGCTTGTACACCCGGTCGGACTGCAGCCGCAGCCGGCCGGCGGTGTCCAGGTCGACCTGCTGCCGCAGCGGCGAGATCAGCCGCATGTTGGTGTCGATGGACAGGCCCATCAGGTCCTCGACCGACCCGAACTGCCTGAGGTACTGCCCCTCACGTGGCGCCGCGAACGTCCCGCGCCCGGGCACCCGGTAGACCATGCCTTCGGCGACGAGGTCCTGGAACGCGCGCCGCACCGTCTGCCTGCTGACCTTGTGGCTCTCGGCGAGCTCCGCCTCGGTGGGCAGCCGTACGCCGTCGGGGAACTCGTGCCTGAGGATGGCGGCACGCAGCTCTTGCGCCAGCCGAACGTACGCACTGTCGCGACCGCTCGCGCCGGTACGCTGCGCCATCTGCCACCTCCCCGAACTCACCTGCGAATGTAGTAGGAGCACTCCTCCATGACGTCAGCGGTCACGATGTCGTCTCACGCGTCCAGGCCGCCGCGCGAGACGAGCTGGCGGACGATGACGTTGCGCTGGATCTCGTTGGTCCCTTCACCGACGATCATCAACGGCGCGTCGCGGAAGTAGCGCTCCACGTCGAACTCGGTCGAGTACCCGTAGCCGCCGTGGACGCGTACGGCGTTCAGCGCGACCTCCATGGCCGTCTCGGACGCGAGCAGCTTCGCCATGCCGGCCTCCATGTCCACCCGCCTGCCGGCGTCGGCCTCGCGTGCGGCGTGCAGGGTGAGGTGTCGCGCCGCGGACAGCTTCGTGGCCATGTCGGCCAGGTAGTTGCCCACCGACTGGTGCCGCCAGATCGGCTTGCCGAACGCCTCGCGCTCCTGCGCGTACTGCAGCGAGTCGTCGAGCGCGGCCCGGCCTACGCCGAGGGCACGCGCCGCGACCTGCAGGCGCCCGGTCTCCAGGCCCTTCATCATCTGGGCGAACCCGTTGCCCTCGACACCGCCGAGCACGGCGTCGGCCGGTGCCCGGTAGTCGTCGAAAACAAGCTCGCAGCTCTCCACGCCCTTGTAACCCAGCTTCGGCAGGTCCCGCGAGACGGTCAGGCCAGGCCCCTGCTCGACGAGCAGTACGGAGATGCCCTTGTGCTTCGGCTCGGCGTCCGGGTCCGTCTTGCACAGCAACGCGATCAGCTGCGACCTGCGCGCGTTGGTGATCCAGGTCTTGCCGCCGTTGATGACGTAACTGCCGTCGTCCTTGCGGGCGACGGTGCGCATGGCCTGCAGGTCCGAGCCGCCGCCAGGCTCGGTCAGCGCCATGGTGGCGCGCACCTCGCCGGTGGCCATCCGCGGCAGGTAACGCTGCTTCTGTTCCTCGGTGCCGAAGTGCAGCAACAGCTTCGACACCACCGTGTGCCCGCCCATGGCACCTGCGAGGCTCATCCAGCCGCGGGCGAGCTCCTCGGTGACGAGGACGTAGCACGACGCCGACACCTCGGTGCCCTCGTACTCCTCAGGGATCGCCAGACCGAAGATGCCGAGCTGCTTCATCTGCTCGATCAGGTCTTCCGGGTAGGTGTTGGCGTGCTCGAGCTCCTGGACGACCGGCTTGATCTCCTTGTCCACGAAATCACGTACTGCCGCGACGATCAGCTGTTCGTCGCGGCTCAGCAGATCGAGAGTGCTCACCTGGTCGGCTCCTTGGTCGGGCTGGTTGACTTCTCAGACGACTCCGTCGGCGCGGAGACGTGCGATGGTGGTGGGTTCGTGGCCGAGCGCGGCGAGGATGTCGTCGGTGTGCTCGCCTGCGGCGGGCACCGGGTCCATCCGCGCCGTGATCCCGGTGAGGTTGGTCGGCGGTACGAGCGCCTGCATGCTGCCGCCGGGGATGCCCACGTCGCGCCAGCGGTCGCGCTCGGCGAGCACCGGATGGTCGAGGAACTCCGGTACGGAGTTCACCCCGGCGTTGGCGATGTTCGCTGCGTCGAGCCGGGCCATGGCATCGGCGCTGTCGAGCTGGGCGAACCGTGCCGACACCACGGCGTTCAGCTCGTCGCGATGGGCGACCCGGGCAGAACCGGTGGCGAACCGGGGGTCGTGCACGAGGTCCGGCTGGCCCAAGAACTGCCGGCACAGCTCGGCCCACTCGCGTTCGTTCTGGATGGCGAGGAGCACGTCCTTGCCGTCGGCGGCGGTGTACGGGCCGTAGGGCGCGATCGTCGCGTGCTGTGCGCCGACCCGTGGCGGCTGGGTGCCGGCGTACTTGGTGTAGTACGCCGGCTGGCTCATCCACTCGGCGAGTGCGTCGAACAGCGAGACCTCGACGGCCGGCGCGTTCCCCGTCGTCGCGCGGGTGAGCAGCGAGGTGAGGATGCCGGAGTACGCGTACATGCCGGCGGCGATGTCGGCGACGGAGATGCCGACCTTCGCGGCCTCCTCGGGCGTGCCTGTCAGTGACACCAGGCCGGTCTGGCACTGCACCAGGAGGTCGTAGGCCTTGCGGTCGGACCAGGAGCCGGCCGAGCCGTACCCGTTGACCGTGCACGCCACGAGCGAAGGGAACCGCTCGTTCAGCGTGGCGGCGTCGCACCCGAGCCTGGCCGCCGCTCCCGGCGCGAGGTTCTGGACGAACACGTCGGCGTCGGCGAGCAGCTGGTCGAGTATCTTCCGGCCGGCCGGTGCCTTGAGGTCGACGGTCAGCGACTCCTTGGACCGGTTCAGCCAGACGAAGTAGCTCGCCTGGCCGTGCACGGTGGTGTCGTATCGCCGGGCGAAGTCGCCGCCGCCCGGCCGCTCGATCTTTATCACCCGGGCGCCGAGGTCGGCAAGCTGCCTGGTTGCGAACGGCGCTGCCACGGCCTGTTCGACGCTGACGACGGTGGTGCCTTCGAGGGGGAGTGGCGCCATCGGATCAGTCCCTGACCAGTGGCAGCTCAGTGCGCAGCAGCTCAGCGGCACACTGCCAGGTGATGCCGTCGAGCAGCTTCGGGACGTCCTCGCCGCACGCGGCGAGCTTCTCCCGCAGCTCCGCGTCCGTGGGCGGCCGGCGCGGAGCACCGGGCGGGTCACCCAGCCGCGCCTGCAGCGTCCGGCCGCCGGCCAGCGCCACCCGTACGTCGACCTCGCCGTCCAGCAGGCCGTCGCCGCCGGGGGTGCGGTCGACGTCGACGCGGGACAGCAGCTGCTGCGCCTCGCCGCGGCCGACCGCAGGGTCGGTGAAGCTGGCGAACCCCGGGTAGTCGTCGAGCAGTGTCGCCGCGACGGCGTACTGCATGCTGAACTTGCCCTGCAGGCCGGTACGCGGGTAGTTGTGGATGAGCGGCTGAAGGGTGGCCGCGGGCGTGGACACCGTCACGTGCGCGACCTGGTCGTCGATGTCGCCGCGCAGCCCGCGGAGCGCGGCGATCGGCCGCTGCATCGCGTAGCAGCAGGGGAACATCTTTATCGCGAGGCCGCCTGGCACGGCAGGTCCGCTGGTGTCGACCGGCCCGGCCGTGCCGCCGACCAGCTCGAGCCAGTCGTCCAGCGCGCGCGGGTCGGCGGTCGCGCCGGCGCGGGCCAGCCGGGCAGCGCGGATGCCGGCCTCCGCCGCGAAGCCCACCTGTAGCGACTTGCCGTCGGTGCCGAACGCCGTCTGTACGCCGCCCGCGCCCGGTACGGCAAGCGCCATGGCGGTGGCCAGCTGCCGTGCGGACAGACCCCAGGCGACCCCGGCGGCGACGGCCGCGGCCGGTGCGCCTGCGGTGCAGGTGGCGTGCCAGCCCGCCGCGTAGTGCGACCAGCCGAGCATGGTGCCGAGGCGGGCCATGACACCCGCACCGGCCAGATACGCCCGGGCGTCGCCGCTTGCGGAGAGCACCGTCGGCGTGATCACCACGCTGATGTGCGCCGTGGACTCGACGTGCAGGTCGTCGAAGTCGAGCACGTGACCGACGGCCGCCCAGCGCGCCACCTCGGGCAGCTGCGCGGCGATCGTACGTACCGGGTGGTCACGCGCAGCGAGCGTGACGCCGACCGTGTCCACGAGCGACCGGTGCGCGAGGGCCAGGTCATCGGTGTCCGGGACATAGTCGTGTGCCCAGCTGGCGAGGGTATCCGTGATGCTGACCATGGTCGTGTTTTCCGCTTCCGTCGGGCGTCGTTGCCTACGACGCGGCCTGACCCAACCATTTGTACGGCCAAAAACTGACGAGGTCAACTCCCGTTGATTCGTAGAGATTGCGAGTTGCTATTGACGTCCGCCAGCCGGCACGCCCACAATGTCGAAACCTTTGTACGGCCATTCATGACACGACTGGTCGCAGCACTCGACGGCGAGCGGGGCGCCGCTGAGGGGAGATGGCGATGCACGCTCGCCCGGAAGGGCTGGACCGGTACCTCGCGTCGTGGGTGCCCGGCCCGGTCACCGTGCGCGACGAGCTGCCGGCCGCCCCGGCCGAACGGCTGGGCGCCCTGCTCGACCTGCCCAGGCCGCTGCCGGACGGCGACCTGTTGCCGCCGATGTGGCACTGGCTGTACTTCCTGGAGTGGCCGGCGCAGGCCGAGCTCGGCGCCGACGGCCACCCGGGGGAGGGACACTTCTTGCCGCCGCTGCCCGACCGGCGACGGATGTTCGCCGGTGGTCGGGCGGAGTGGCGCGCGGCGCCGACCCTCGGGGTGTCGGCCAGCCGGGTGAGCACGCTGCACGACGTGCGGGTGAAGCAGGGCAGCAGCGGCGAGATGGTGTTCGTGACCGTACGGCACGAGATCAGCCAGGGCGCGCAGGTGTGCGTGGTCGAGGAGAGCGACTTCGTGTACCGCAGCGGGGAGGACCCGCGGCGGCAGGCGATGCACGCGATCGACACCGAGCACGCGCCGGCCGCGGACGCCAGCTGGCAGCTGGCCCGTCGCCCGGACCCGACGCTGCTGTTCCGGTTCAGCGCGCTCACCGCGAACGCACACCGCATCCACTACGACGCGCCCTACACAGAGCAGGTGGAGGGCTATCCCGGGCTGGTCGTGCACGGGCCGCTGCTCGTGCTGCTCATGCTCGAGCTGGTGCGCCGCAGCGCGCCTGAACGGCAGCTGCATTCATTGACGTACCGCCTGCGGCGGCCGCTGTTCGCCGGCGAGCAGCTGCTGGCGCTCGGTGAACCGCAGCCGGACGACGGCGCCGAACTGCGCGTCGCAACCGCACGTGAACCTCGGCACGCTACGGTCGAGGTGCGCTTTCTCGAAGGACCAGAGGCAAGGAGGCCACAGTGACGAACGGCGTGACCACGGTACTGACCGGACCAGGCGAGCTGGAGCAACGCGAGTACCCGGTCTCCGACCCGGAGGTCGGCGGGGTTGTTCTGCAGATGATTCGCGCCAACGTCTGTGGTTCCGAGGTCCACATCCTCAAGGGGCACCACCCATTGATCCAGCCCGGCTGCGCCATCGGCCACGAGGGCGTCGGCCGGGTCGCGCGGCTCGGCGAGGGTGCCACCACCGACTTTGCCGGCGCGCCGCTGAGCGAAGGCGACCGGGTGGTCGCCACCTACTTCGCGGCGTGCCGCCGGTGTCCGCAGTGCAACAGGGGGGACCTGCAGATCTGCGGTAACGCGTACCAGCGCTGGTCGAGGCCGGCGGACCAGGCGCCGCACTTCTACGGCACCTTCGGCACGTACTGGTCGCTGGGTCGCGACCAGTACGTCTACAAGGTGCCTGACTCGGTGAGCAGCAAGGCGGTCTCGTCGGCCAACTGCGCGATCTCGCAGATGGTCAGCGCGACCCACCACGGCCAGGTGCGGCGCGGCGAGAAGGTCATCCTGCTCGGTGCCGGCGGGCTCGGGCTGGCCGGAGCGGCGATGTGCCGCGAGGCGGGCGCCGAGGTGTTCATCGCCGAGATGGCGCCGTCCAGGCTGGCGAAGGCGAAGCAGTTCGGCGCGCACCACACGGTGGACCTCACGGCGGCGGCCGACGGCCCCGGCCGGGTCGAGATGCTGCGCGACCTGACCGGTGGCGGCGGGGACGTCGTGGTCGACCTGACCGGCGTGCCGAGCGCGTTCGCCGAAGGCGTGCGGATGGTGCGGCCTGGCGGCCGGTTCGTCAGTGTCGGCAACATCAGCCCGAACAAGCTCACCGACTTCGACCCCGGCCTGTTCACCCGTTCCGGCGTGACCATGCACGCGGTGATCAGATACGCCCCGTACCTGCTGTCGGACTCCATCCGCTTCATCGAGGCCACCCCCCAGTACCCGTGGGAGGACCTGGTGGACGCGGACTACGAGCTCGGCCAGGCGCGCGCGGCCGTGCAGGCCGCCGAGGACAAGAAGGTCACCCGCGCCGCGCTCGTGATCGCGGACGACTGACCGCTGCACACCCACGAACGGAAGATGCGAACGATGACCGAGGGCACCACACAGGCCTACATCAACGGAGCGTCGGTGGCCGCCGCCGACACCTACGACAACATCGACCCGGCGACCGGTCAGGTCCTCGGTGCCGTCGCGCGCTGTGGTGCGGCAGAGGTGGACCAGGCCGTCGAGGCGGCGCGGCAGGCGCAGCCGGCGTGGAACGCCACGCTGCCCGAGCATCGGGCACGCATGCTCACCACGATCGCCGACCTGATCGAGCGTGACGCCGAACGCCTCGCCCGGCTGGAGAGCGAGGACACCGGCAAGCCGATCTCGCAGGCGCGCACCGACGCGACCGTCTGCGCGCGGTACTTCAGGTTCTACGGCCACGCGATCGACTCGTACTACAGCCACACCATCCCGCTGGCGCAGGACGTGCACGTGTACACGCGCAACGAGCCGTTCGGTGTGGTCGGGTCCGTGGTGGCGTGGAACTACCCGCTGCAGCTGCTCGCCCGCGCGGTAGCGCCTGCGGTCGCGACCGGCAACGCGACCATCATCAAGCCGGCGGACGAGACACCGCGTACGGCGGTGGAGGTCGCCAAGCTCGCCACCGAGGCCGGGCTGCCCGCGGGGATCTTCAACGTGGTGCCTGGGATCGGCGCGGAGGCCGGCGCTGCGTTGGCCGCACACCCGCAGGTCGCGCACATCGGTTTCGTCGGGTCGCCCGAGGTGGGGTCGAAGATCGCCCACGCCGCGGCCGACCGGGTGGCACCGGCGTTGCTCGAGCTCGGCGGCAAGAGCGCGCACGTGGTCTTCGGCGACGCGGACCTGGACACCGTCGCCACGTTCGCGACCAAGGCGATCCTGCAGAACGCCGGCCAGACGTGCTCCGCGGGCTCCCGGTTGCTCGTCGACCGCTCTGTGCACGACGAGCTGATCGCGAAGGTCGCGGAGAACTTCGGCAAGGTCACCGTCGGCCGCGGCCTGGACGATCCCGACCTGGGGCCGCTGGTCTCGACGAAGCAGCAGAGCCGCGTCGTCGGCATGGTCGACCGGCTCGGGCGGGGCGAGGTGATCGTCGGCGGCGACGTACCGAAGGACGACGACCTCGCCGGCGGCGCATACTACTCGGCGACGCTCATCGACGGCGTCGACCCGCAGTCGGAGATCGCGCAGCAGGAGGTGTTCGGCCCGGTGCTCGCCGCGATGACGTTCGACAGCGAGGAGGAGGCCGTCGCGCTCGCCAACGGCACCGACTACGCGCTGCTCGGCGCGGTGTGGACCAGGGACGTGGGGCGGGCGCACCGGTTGGCCGGACAGGTCCAGGCCGGCCAGGTGTACGTCAACACCTACGGCGCCGGGGGCGGGGTGGAGCTGCCGTTCGGCGGCTTCAAGCGTTCCGGCTACGGCAGGGAGAAGGGCATCGAGGCACTGGACGCCTACACGCAGACCAAGACGGTGGTCGTCAAGCTCTGACGGGCGGCCGCGACAGCAGGAAGCACCAACGACCGTTGCCAAGGAAACAAGGGAGTCTCCGATGAATCCTGAGCTGTTGCGCAAGTACTTCGACAAGCATCAGGTGAGCCGTCGCGATGCCATGAAGCTGGCGGGCACCGCCGGTGCGGCGGGCGCCGCCGCGTGGGCCGGCCTCTCCGCGTCCGGCACCGCAGGGGCCGCCGAACGCCCGGCTGAACGCCCGAAGAAGGACGACTACAGCGACGAGTGGTTCGACTACTCGGACCCGGACAACCTGTCCGACTGGGCGCCCAGCAGGTACGGTGCGGACGACCAGCGTGGCACCTTCAACGAGGTCGACTCGGCGAAGACCGCGGCGGCCCTGGGTCTGCTGAAGAGGCACCTGCCGGTGAGGACCTACAACATGGGCGAGCTGATGTTCAACGGCTTCCCCGCGTTCAAGACCGACCCGCCGCGCACCCTCGAGCAACGGCTGAGCATCTCCGGCTACCCGGTGCCGCCGAACTTCAGGGACGAAGGCGGCATCGTCACCTCCGAGGAGCCGCTCGCCGAGAACAAGGTGAGCATCCACGAGGAGCGGTTCCTCGGCAAGAAGTACGAGATCCACCCGGAGCCGACGTCCACGACGTACCAGATCGCCACGCAGGTCGACAACCTGAACCACCTCGGTGCCGACGACTACTTCTACAACGGCAACCGCGGCCGCGACATCGCGAAGGGCTGGGGCACGACGAAGCTCGGCAACGAGCACATGGGCCCGATCGTCACCCGTGGTGTGCTGCTCGACATCCTCGGCGTGAAGATCGCGAACGGTGACGACGGCGACCTGGCCGAGCCGGCGTCCAACGGCAAGCCGCTGCTCAAGGAGAACTACCGGATCACCCTCGAGGACATCAAGGCAGCCATGGACATGGGCGGCATCGACGAGATCCTGCCCGGCGACGTGGTGCTGTTCCGCACCGGCTGGAACCAGCTGCTGGCCGAGCGGGACCCGAAGGACATCGAGCGGTGGGAGGCGTCCAAGGGCCTGCCAGGGCCGTACCTGCGGGAAGCCAGGTGGCTGGGTGAGCGGCGACCGGCGATCGTCGGCAGCGACAGCTGGGCGCTCGAGGTGGTCGGCAACGACGTCAACAACGACGGTTCCGCCTTCCCTGTGCACCAGGAGCTGTTGATGCGTTACGGGGTCAGGATCGGGGAGTCGATGGTCTCGGACGGACTCGCCGACGACGAGGTGTACGAGTTCGTCTACATCGTCACGCCGCAGTACGCGGAAGGCGCGACCGCGGGCAACACACCTCCCGCTGCGCTTGCGCAGCCCCGTGGTCTCTGACAGAGGAGTTGAGACACGTGAACGTCATGGTGGTAGGGCTCCTGGCGATCGTCGGCTACTTCATCGTGGTGGCGATCTGGATGAAACGGCAGGAGCGGTACCTGCCCACGGCGAGTGACAACGGCGCGCAGGACAAGACCGGAGGTACGTCATGAGTGTCGTGGTGTGGGGTTGGATCTTCCTCGTCGGCTACACGGCGATGATGCTTGCGCTTGGCGTGGTCGGGATGCGTCGGACGAAGAGCTCCGACGACTTCGCGACGGCGCGCGGAGCGTACGGGGGTCTGGTACTCGGGCTGAGCTACATGGCCATGGTGGCGAGCGGCTCGACCTTCCTCGGGATTCCCGGCCTCGCCTACGAGTCCGGCTTCAAGGCCGGGTACTACCCGATGCTGTACCCGATCGGCATCTACCTGGGCACGATGCTCGTCGTGCGGCACATGAAACGGCTCGGTGACCGGCTGCACTCGCAGACGGTGCCGGACTTCCTCGGTGACATCTACCGCAGCCCGGTGCTGCGTGCCATCGCCGCGCTCATCTCGCTGTTCCTCATCTACTACGTGATGGCGCAGCTCGCCGCCTCCGGGCAGATGTTCGAGACCATCCTCGGCATCCCGTACAACGTCGGGGTCTGGGTGGCGATCGGCATCGTCATGGTCTACATGATCATGGGCGGCAGCCACAGCGACATCATCACCGACGCGATCCAGGGCCTGTTCATGCTGGTGGTCGCCGCGTTCGTGATCGTGGCGTTCCTCGTCGGCGCGGGTGTCGAGGGCTTCGGCCCGGCCGCCGTCAACGACGCGCTGCCGGCGAAGATGCAGTGGGACGTGCACACCGACCCGGCCAACCCGACGTTCTCGTCGTGGTGGGTGATCGTGCTGCTGCTCATCGCGCACTTCGGCTTCTTCACGCTGCCGCACCTGGGCAACAAGTTCTTCGCCCTGCGCGGCACGGGGCAGGCGCGCAAGTTCGTGCTGATGTCGAGCATCGTCGGCCTCGCCGTCGGGTTTCTGTTCCTCGGCGGTGTGCTCGGCAGGGCCATGGGCATCGAGGACATCCACCCCGATGCCGTGATCCCGAGCATGCTGACGGCACTGTTGCCGGCGTGGACGGCGGCGCTGCTGAGTGTCGCGGTGTTGTCGGCGATCATCTCCACGACGGACGGGCTGTTGATGAGCATCTCGCAGCTCGCCGCCAACGACCTCTACCGCAAGACGTGGATACCGTGGCGGGGCAAGGACCCGGAGTCGCCTCAGGTGGACAAGCGGGCGCTGCTGATCGGCCGGATCGGCATCGTGGTCGCCGGTGTCGTCGCGGGGATCGCGGTGTACTCGCCGCCCGAGCTGCTGTCGATCCTGCTGTGGGTCGGCATCGGCGGCATCATCGCCACCCTCAGCGGGCCGATGTTCCTGGCGATCTTCTGGCGTCGCCGCGCGAACAAGACCGGCGCCATCGCCGGTGGGTTGTTGACGTTCGCGTTCTACTTCTTCATCCACCTGGGTCCGCAGTTCGGCATGTACGAAGGGTTCTACCCGTTCAACCAGAACCCGTTCGCGTCCACCGGTGTCGCGTGCATCCTCGGCATCGTGCTGTGTGCGGGCATCAGCCTGCTCGGCAAGCCGTTGCCCGCGGATCACCTGGCGATGCTCGACCAGGCGGAGAGCGGCGACGAGCGGGACGGTGCGGCCGGCGACGCGGCCCACCGGGCGAAGGCGGGCTGACGATGTCGGGCGTGCAGGTCATCGCGGCCGCGTTGGGCGACCAGAAGGTGAGCCGGTTGGTCGCCCGGCGCGACGTGCTGCCGGCAGTGCGACATCTGCTGCGCATCGCACCACCGCGTCCGGTGCCGACGGGACGCGCGTACTGGCCGATCGTCATGATCAAGGGCGAAGCCTCGGTCAAGTTGCCGTTCCGCCGCATCGACGGCATCCGGGTCGCCGGTGCCGTCGATGCGGTGACCGGCCGCGGTGGTCTCGTCGACGTCAAGCTGCCCGGCCTGGAGGAACGGGAGGTCGGCGACGAGGTCGTCATCGGGGAGCGCTACGGCGAGGACGAGGTGCGCAAGCGCTGGCGTGAGTTCTTCCGCAACTACGTGGTGCGGAAGTACCGGCCGACGGAGATCGAGCGGCTGGACGTCGTCGACTTCCAGCCGTGCTACCTGCCGTACCGCGTCGTCGAGGACGGCGGCCGGCGGTATCTCGTGGACGAGCTGATGAAACGGGTCGACCCGCTCGACCTGTTGCCGGGCGGCGTGGACTCGTACTTCGAGGACAGGCCGCTAGTGAGCAGCCATGGTAGGGCTCAGCCTGCGTAGCACCGGGCTCGGCAGATAGGGCGCCGGGTGGATGCGGATCTTCGCATCCACCACGGCGACCCCGTGCTCGTACGCGATGACCGGGTTGAGGTCGATCTCCGCGATCTGCGGTAGTTCGTCGGCGAGCCGGCTCAGCCGCAGCAGCAGGTCTTCGAGCGCGGGCACGTCCGCGGGTGCTGCACCGCGGTAGCCGAAGAGCAGTGGCGAGCCGCGCAGCGAGCGGACCGTCTCCGCTGCGCCCGCGTCGGTCAGCGGGGTCAGCCGGAACACCCGGTCGGCGAGCAGCTCGGTGGCTGTACCACCGAGCCCGAACATCAGCAGCGGGCCGAAGATCGGGTCCTGGCTGACGCCGATGATGAGCTCGGTGCCGCCCTTCACCTGGCGCTGGACCAGCACCAGCGGCGCGTCTCGTTGGGTGTCCGCGGCCGCCATGTCCTCGTACGCGGACCGCACCTCGTCCGTCGTATCGAGGTCGAGCCGCACACCGCCGACGTCGCTCTTGTGCACGAGGTCGGGATCAGCGAGCTTGAGCACGACAGGGAACCCGGCCAGGCTCGCCGCTTCCACGGCAGCTTCCGCGCCGGCTGCGCTCGTCGCCGGCACGACAGAGATGCCGTAGTGCCCGAGCAGTTCGCTGGTGGTGTCGGAGTCGAGCCGGCGCCCGCCTGGATGCGCCTCGAGCTGCGCGGCCACCAGGTCACGTGCGTCCTGGGTACGGACGTGCTCGAGCTGCGGCACGTCACCGCGCGCGGCGGCGCGCCAGTCGACGTAGGCCAGGATCGGTTGCAGCGCCTGGGCGACGTCCTCGGGGAAGCTGAACACCGGCACCATGGAGTCCCCGCACGCGATCGGCTCCCTGCCGGTGCGCTCGCCGAGCATCACCGCGAGCGTGGTCTTCCCGGCCAGCGCGGTGCTTGCCCGCACGACGGCCGCGAAGTCGTCGTCGCCGAAGCCGGCCACCGGCGTGTGCACGGCGACCACGACGTGCACACCGCGATCGTGTGCCACCGCGTCGAGCGCCTCGGCAAACTGCTCCGTCGTGACGCCCGCGCCCAGGTCCACCGGGTTGCTCGCGGACGCGACGCCGGGCACCGCGGTGCGGATCGCCGAGGTGACGCCCTCGTCGAGCTCGGCGAGGTCGATGCCGGCCTCGGCGCAGGCGTCCGCGGCGAGCACCCCTGGGCCGCCGCCGTTGCCTACGATGGCCACCCGGCGGCCCTGTGGCAGCGGCTGGTGGCTCAGCACCCCGGTGATGTGCAGGAACTGTTCGAGCGAGTGCGCGCGGACCACACCGCACTGGCCGAACAGCGCGTCCACGGCGAAGCTCGACGTCACCGCCGCCGCGGTGTGCCCGCTCGCGGCGCGGCGGCCGGCCTTGCTCGCACCCCCGACCAGCGCGACGATCGGCTTCCGCACGCTCACCATCCGGGCCAGCCGGGAGAACTTCCGCGGGTTGCCGAACGACTCCAGGTAGAGCGCGATGACCTGGGTGCGCTCGTCGCTGCCGTAGTACATCAGCATGTCGTTGCCGCTGATGTCCGCCTTGTTGCCCGCGGAGACGAAGCTGGACAGGCCGATGCCGAGCTCGGTCGCACGGCGTAGCGCGGCGATCCCCACCGCACCCGACTGGGTCATCATGCCCACGCAACCGGGCAACACCGACGTGGTCGCGAACGTCGCGTCCATCCGCACCTCGGGGTCGGTGTTGGCGATGCCGAGGCAGTTCGGGCCGATCACCCGCATGTCGCCGCGCCGCGCTGCACGCAGCACGTCGTCCTGGAGCGCCCGGCCGGCGGGGTCGGTCTCCGCGAACCCGGATGACAGGATGACGATGCCCTTGACCCGCTTGGTGGCGCACTCCTGGACGACGCCGGGCACCGCGGGTGCGGGCACGGCGACGACCGCCAGGTCGACGGTTTCGGGAACGTCGAGGATCGAGGCGTACGCCGGCCGCCCGAGGATCTCGCCGGCGGCGGGGTTGACCGGGTGCACCGGACCGGGGAAACCGCTGTCCAGCAGGTTCTGCATCACGACGTGTCCCGGGGCGCCGGGCTTCCTGCTCGCGCCGATGACGGCGACCGACGCCGGCGCGAGCAGGGCGCGGATCGACGCCGCGTCGGTCTCGCCCTCCCGGGTGGCGATCGCGTCGAGCAGCTGCTCGGTGAGGTACACGGGGAAGCGCAGCTCGACGGTGTCGTAGTCGCGCACCGTCGTGGTGGAGAAGCCGGACGCCTTGATGACGTCGATCATCGCCCGGTTGTCCGCGAGCACGTTCGCGACGAGCTCGGTAACCCCGGAACGCTCCGCGCACTCGGCGAGCCGTTCGAGCAGCAGCGTGCCGATGCCCTGCCCGTGCATGTCGTCGGCGACGGCGAACGCGACCTCGGCCGTCTTGTCGTCGATGCTCGTGCAGTTGCCGAGCCCGACGACCCGGTCGTGCAGGGACACCACGAAGGCGACCGCCTGCTGGCGGGCGGTGCCGGCGATGAGCCGGTCGACGAAGTCCACGGCGCTGTGCTCGCCGAGACTGAAGAAGCGCAGGTACCTGCTTTGGTCGGAGAGGCTGCGGTGCAGCTCGATCAGCGCGTCGCGGTCGGTCTCGCGCACCAGCCGGACGCTGGCGATCGCGCCGTGCCGCAACAGCACGTCGTCCTCGGTGGTCGGCCACTGCGTCAGCGTGGGCATGGTCGTGGGCCTCCTGGTCGCGCCGTCCACCTGCCTGCCTCTGACGCTAGTCTCACCCGGGCTATGCGGCCAGCAGTGCCAGGTGCGAGTCGAAGGTGGCGAGTGCTTCCGCAGGGGAGTAGAAGCCGGTGAGCACCTGCACGCCGAGGCCGTCCACCAGCGCGAGCAGGCCGGTCGCGATGTGCGCAGCGTCGACGCCGGCACGTAGCTCGCCGGCGTCCTGGGCGGCCCGGATCTGTTCCGCCAGGGCGGCCCGCTGCACCGTGAGGTCGCGCCGCAGCGCGTCCGCCACCGCGGGCCTGGCGGCGGCGTACGCGTAGAACCCGAGAGCGACGTGCCCTTCGATCCGCCGCTGCTCGTCGAGCGGCAGCAGCTGCGCGAGCAGCACCCGGATCGCGGCGACCGCTGACTCCGGCGTCCCGGCCTCGTCCGCGGCCAGCCGGGCCTGGACGTTCTCGCTCACCACCTGCACGGCGAACGTCATCATCTCGTCCTTCGTGCGGAAGTAGTGCTGCACCATGCCGGCGGACACCCCGGCCTCCGCGGCGACGTGCCGCAGGCTGACCGCCTCGATGCCACGCTCCGCGGCCACCCGCATGAGCGCGTCGGCGATGAGGGTGCGGCGGGCGCGGTGGTCCACTCGTTTCGGCACGTCCGCATGGTTTCACGATGCATCTGCATTGACAACTGCCCTTGAGTGTTTTACGTTGCAGTTGCAATGTAAAACTTTGGGGCGGAGATGGTGACGACAACGCAGCGCGACGGCGTCGAGGGTGCCAGGCGCCTCGCCCTCCGGGCGTGGCGGTTCGAGCTCGGCACCTGGCGCAGCCTCGCCAGGTGGCTGGCCAGGCGGCCGGCCGTCGCGAAGGACGGCGTCGCGCTCGGCTACCGCGGGCCGATGGTGCTGCCGATCACCGTGTTCCTCGTGCTCTCCACGCTCGAGGTCGTGGTGGTGGACGTCGCCGTGCCGTGGCCGTGGGCCTGGCTGCGTTTCCTGGTGCTCGGCGCCGGAGTGTGGGGAGCGGTGCTGATGCTCGGCATGCTGGCAGCGGTCAGCGTGTACCCGCACGTCGTGGAGCCGGCCGGCGTACGGGTGCGCCACGGCGCCACGTTCGAGCTGTTCCTGCCCCGCGACGCGATCGCCACGGCGCGCGCCGTGCGAGGCACCCGCGACGGCCGCTCGGTGCAGGTGGTCGGGGAGTGCCTGTACGTGGTGGCCACCAGCCAGTACGCCGTGGAGCTCGCCCTCACCCGCCCGGTGCCCGTCCGGCTGCCCCGCGGCGGCGTGGCCGAGGTGACGGCCGTCCGCCTGCACGCCGACGACCCCGGCGCCCTGCTGGCGGCCGTCCGCGCAACCTAGGTGTACTGGCCACGAGCGTTGTTGACAGTGGCTGTGGGCAGGAACGCGGTCTGGCGAGGAGGTGATGCCAGGCGACACGATGCTGTCAGATCGCCCATGTGGAGCCCCTTAGCGCAGCGCCTGCGCTCCTATGACGGACAGCAGCTGCAGCTTTTCGTAGCTCGCACTGCCGGGAACGGCGGTGTAGACGAGCAGGAAATGCGACTGGTTCGGATCGAGCAGCGTCTGGCAGGTCAGCTCCAATGCGCCGAGCTCGGGGTGGATGAAGTGTTTCACCTCGTTGGGGCGAATGCCGATCTCGTGGTCGTTCCACACCCGCCGGAACTCTTCGCTTCGAGCGAGCAGCAGGTCGGCGTAGTGGGCCGCGCGGGAATCAGGCCCCCGCAGCGTGGCCACCCCGCGGAGGCCCGAGACGAACATGCGGGTGAGGAACGGATGGTCGTCGTGGGCGTAGAGCTGTCGCGTGGCGGGGTCGGTGAACCATCGGTAGCCGATGCTGCGGGCCGGGCCGCTGTAGGCGGTCAGGTCGCCGGTGAGCGCGATGCCGAGCGGGGTCTGCCGCAGCGTCTCGCCGAGCTCGGTGACGATCTCCGCGGGAGTGTCGTGCATGCGGTCGAGGATGCGCAGCAGGCCGGGGCTGATGTGTTCGCTGTCCGCGCCCCGCGTGGGTGGTGTGTGTCCGGCGAGCCGGAACAGGTGGTCGCGCTCATCGAGGGAGAGGTGGAGTCCTTGCGCGATGGAGGCGATCATCTGCTCGGATGGCTGGGGTCCGCGCTCCCGCTCCAGCCGCGTGTAGTAGTCGGTCGACATATGGCAGAGGGAAGCCACTTCCTCCCGCCGTAGCCCGCTTGTCCTGCGGCGTCGTCCGCGCGGGAGGCCGACGTCCTCGGGTTGCAGCGACTCCCGGCGGCGCCGGAGGAACTCCGCCAGTCCGGTCCGATCGATCACCGTGTGCGCCTCCGTCACCGTGCCTCCTTCGATGCTCATTTCTACCGCCCGCGCATCTCGACATCCACGGATTGTCGATCCCCCTTCCCGAGTTGCGGCCGCTACGGCCGGAGTCTGGCCTTCCTGATCAGTGGATCGAGCAGCCCTGAATCACGCCGCCGTCTTCCGCGACGGTGGAGGCAACGACACAACTTCCAGGAGTGGGCACATGCCACGCAAACCCATGGACGTCACCGTCCCCGACCTGTCCGGTAGGCGCGCCGTCGTCACTGGAGCAAGCGACGGCATCGGGCTCGGCCTCGCGACGAGGCTCGCCGCGGTCGGGTCCGAAGTGCTCCTGCCGGTTCGCAATCCACGCAAGGGCCAGGCCGCGATCACCACGATCCGTCAGACGACCCCCCACGCGAACGTGTCGCTCCGCGAGCTCGACCTGTCCTCGCTCGACTCCGTCGCGGCCCTCGGCAAGACCCTGCGCGAGGAGGGCCGACCGATCCACCTCCTCATCAACAACGCCGGCGTCATGACCCCGCCCGACCGGCAGACGACCGCCGACGGGTTCGAGCTTCAGTTCGGCACCAACCACCTCGGCCACTTCGCCCTGGTGGCCCACCTGCTGCCGCTGCTGCGCGCCGGCCATGCACGCGTGACCTCGCAGGTCAGCGTCGCGGCGAATCAGGGCGCCATCAACTGGGACGACCTGAGCTGGGAACGCTCCTACGATGGCATGAAGGCCTACAGCCAGTCGAAGATCGCTTTCGGGCTCTTCGGCCTCGAACTCGACCGGCGCAGCCAGGCCAAGGGTTGGGACATCACGAGCAACCTCTCCCATCCCGGGGTCGCTCCGACGAACCTGCTCGCCGCGCGCCCCGAGGTCGGACGGGACCAGGACACCAGGAGCGTGCGCATGATCCGGGCTCTGTCCGCCCGCGGCATCCTCGTCGGGACAGCCCAAACGGCGCAACTTCCCGCCCTCTACGCCGCTACCTCCCCCGACGCTCAGCGTGGCGGGTTCTATGGGCCGCGCGGGCTCGGGCACATGGGCGGCCCTCCCGGAGAGCAGAAGCTCTACTCCCGCCTTCGCAGCACCGAGGAGGCCCAGCGCATCTGGCAGATCTCCGAAGAGCTCACGAAGGTTCCCTTCCCCAACAGCTGAGGAGCTCGACGCTTCTTCGTCCGCGGTCGCCGCCTTCCTGGCCTCGGCATTCGTATGTCCCACGGACGGCCTCGCCGGCGTGTCCCAAGACAGCGACCTTGCTCGCGCCGCCCACCGGCCAAGTCATCCGCCGCTACGAACGATCACGCCCCGGCGAGGGGCAACCAGCCATCAGCCGCGTCAACAACCCTGCGGATCAATACAACTAGGGTTGGCCGTACCCGCCGCCGCCGGCGGTCTGGATGTGTACGCGGTCGCCAGCCGTGAGCTTCAGCCGCGACATGGCTTCCAGCTGCACCTCGTCGCCGGCGAGGACGGCGCGCACGGTTGCCGGCCGGCCGGGTTCGCCGCCGTCCAGGCCCCAGGGGCGCCGGTCCACCCTGGCGGTGGCCACCACGGCGACCGCCTCACCCGCGGTGAGCTCGAGCTCCCTGACCAGCCCCGCGCCGCCGCAGTGCCGGCCCGCCCCGCCGGTGTCCCTGGCGACCGCATACCTCCGCACGAGCAACGGGTACTCCCGCTCGATGACCTCGCACGGGGTGTTCCTCGTGTTGGTCATGTGCGTGTGCACCGCGTCGGCGCCGTCGAGCAACGGATGCGCACCCTGCCCGCCGCCGTACGTCTCCACGTACGAGAAGTACTGCCCGGTCTCCGGATGCAGGCCGCCGACCGTGACGATGCTCATGCTGCCGCTGCTCGCCGCAGGCACCCGCTCAGGCGCGAACGTCTGGAACGCGCCGAGCACGGCGTCCACGATGCGTTGCGCCGTCTGGGTGTTGCCGTTCGCGACCGGTGCAGGGAACCGCGCGGACACCACGCTGCCCGGGCGCGTGTCGACGCTGATCGGGCGCATCAGCCCGGCGTTCGACGGCAGCGTCGGGTCGGTCAGCATCTTCACCACGTACGCGATGCAGCCCTGCGTGATGGCGGACGAGCAGTTCACCGCACCTTCGACCTGGTCGGCGGATGCGGTGAGGTCGACGGCGAGCTCGCTGCCGTACTTGCGCACGGTCGCCGCGATGGGGATGTCCGCCGGCCGGGTGCCGGTGTGCTCGAGGAAGTCGGTGAACGAGCCGGTGCCGTCTGGCAGCTCGGCGAGCGCGGCCCGGGTGCGCCGCTCGGCGTACTCGACGAGCGCGAGGCACGCATCCTGCAGGCCGTCGACGCCCCACTCGGCCACCAGCTCGCGGATCCGGCGGGCGCCGAGCTCGTTCGCGGCGACCTGGGCCATCAGGTCGCCGCGGGTCTTCTCGTGCGTCCGCACGTTGGCCATCAACAGCTGCAGCACGTCGGTGCGCAGCCGGCCGCGGGTGATCAGCCGCATCGGCGGGATCCTGATGCCCTCGGCGAAGATCTCCGTCGCGTCGGCGGCCATCGACCCCGGCGTGCTGCCGCCCACGTCGACGTGGTGCGCCATGTTCGCGAGCAGCGCCACCAGCTCGTCGCCGTCGTGCACCGGGGTGATGACGCAGGTGTCCGGCAGGTGCGAGCCGCCGATGTACGGGTTGTTCGTGATGAGCACGTCACCCGGCCGCAGCTGCGCCGTGCCGACCTCGGCGACCGCCGCCTTGATCATCGACGGCATCAGGCCGAGGTGGAGCGGGATGTGCTCGGCCTGCGCGATCAGCTCGCCGTCGGGGGCGTAGATGCCGGCGGAGCAGTCGCGCCTGTCCTTGATGTTCGGCGAGTACGAGGTGCGGATGAGCGCCATGCCGACCTCTTCCGCGACCGACTCCAGTCGGTGCCTGGCGACCTCGAGCGCCACCGGGTCCAGTCGGGTGTCTCCGTTCATCGTGCTCCCTCCGCCTCGATCCGGAGGAACCCCTCCGCGTCGGCGGTGCATAGTTGTCCGGCCGCGACGACGACCGTGCTGTCCAGTTGTTCCACGATGAGCGGGCCGGCCATCGGTTGGTCCGCCGGCAGTGCGTCGCGGCGGTAGACCGGCGTCTCGTGCCACGCACCTGCGATGTACGCGGTGCGGTGGGCGACCGGGGTGGGCATGGCCGATGGGGCGGTGCGCTCCTGAGTGGTGCTCTCCGCCATCGGCGCGGTCGCGGTGACGCGGACGGCGACGATCTCCAGCGTGGCGTCGTCGTCGGCGAAGCCGTACCGCTCCAGGTGTGCGGCGTCGAACGCCGTGCGCAGCGCGTCGAAGTCGGCGCGCCAGTCGATGGTGAGCTCGTAGCTCTGGCCGAGGTAGCGCGCGTCGACGCCACGCCACAGGTCGACCTCGGTCGCGGGGAGGTCTTCCGCGTCCGTCATGAATGCAAGCGCGTCCGCGGCCAGCGCGTCGAGCACCTTGCCGGTGTCGGGCAGGTCGGCCGCGGAACGCGCGGTCGCTGCGGCGGCGAAGTCGTGCCGGATCGGCGCGTCGAGCATGCCGACGGCGGACGCGATGCCGGGATGCGGGGGTACGACCACCGCACGCATGCCCAGCTCGTGCAACAGCTCGGCGCCGTGCAGCGGCCCGGCGCCGCCGAACGCGATCAGCGTGCAGTCGCGGACGTCCACGCCGCGTTCCACGCTCACGGCGCGGATGCCGCGTGCGATGGTCGCGTTCGCGACCCGGAGCACCCCGGCCGCGGTCTCCTCGGTCGGCAGGCCGAGAGCGTCGGCGAGCAGCGCCAGCTGCGTACGCGCCGCCTCCGCATCGAGGCTCAGCTCGCCGTCGAGGAGGTCGGTGCCCAGCCGGCCGAGCAGCAGGTGCGCGTCGGTCACCGTCGTGCGGTCGCCGCCGCGGCCGTACGACACCGGCCCGGGATCGGCGCCGGCCGACTGCGGCCCGACGCGCAGCCCGCCGCCGGCGTCGCGCCACGCGATCGAGCCGCCGCCGGCGCCGATGGTGTGCACGTCCACAGCGGGCATCCGCATGGGGAAGCCGTCGATCTCCGCGGACGTCACCTCGTCCGGCTTGCCGTCCCTGATCAACGCGATGTCCGTGCTGGTGCCGCCGATGTCCAGGCTGACCGCCTTCTGCAGGCCGAGGTCGTGCGCCCACCGCGCGGCGCCGATCACCCCGCCGGCGAGCCCGGAGAGGATGGTGCGCACGCTCTGCCGGCGCACCGCAGACGCGTTCATCAGACCACCGTTGGACTGCATGATCCACAGGCCGCCGGCGAGCCCGTCCTCGGCCAGCCGCGACTCCAGCCGGCCGACGTAGCCGGCGACCACCGGCTCGACGTACCCGTTCAGTACGGCGGTGGAGATCCGCTCGTACTCGCGCATCTCGGCGGCGACGTCGGTCGCGGCGAAGACGACCGGCGCGGCCCCGGCGTCGCCGAGCAGGCGCGCGCACTCGCGCTCGTGGTCCGGGTTCACGTAGCTGTTCAGCAGCGCGACGACGACCACGTCAGGCGCCTCGGCCTTGATCGAGGTGGTGAGCGCGTGGACGTCGGTGGCCGGCAGTGGTGTGCGCACGCTGCCGTCGGCGAGCACCCGCTCGTCCACCTCCCAGGTGCGTTCCGGCGGCACCAGCGGTGCCGGGTGCCTGGCCAGTGGGTCGTACAGCGAGGGCCGCGTCTGGTAGCCGATGGTGAGCACGTCGCGGAAGCCGGCCGTGGTGACCAGGCCGACGCGCGCGCCGCCGCGGGTGAGCAACGCGTTCGTCGCGACGGTCGTGCCGTGCACCAGCCTGCTGACCGCGGTCTCCGGTACGCCCGTCGTCGTGCACGCCTTGCGCAGCCCGGCGAGCACCGCGTCGTCGGGTGCGGACGGCCGGGACGGCACCTTCTGCACGGTCACCCGGCCGTCGGCGCTGCGCAGCGCCACGTCGGTGAAGGTTCCGCCGGTGTCGATCGCGACCCTTGCCTGGTCAGTGGTTTCTGTCATCTGCTTCCTTGGTCGACGGGCATGACGTCTTTCAGGATGTTCCTGCTCTTGGTCTCCGGCAGCGACCACACCGTCACGATGCCGAGTGCGGCGGCGACGAACCCGACCCACGCGATCGCGTGGCCGAAACCGGTCTCTGCCGCCAGGACCCCGATGGTCAACGGTCCGAAACCGGCGACGCCGCGGCCGACGTTGTACGCGAAGCCCTGTCCGCTCGCGCGCACGTCGGTGGGGAAGAGCTCGGCCAGGTACGCGCCCATGCCGCCGGCCTGGCCGGACGCGAAGAAGCCGAGCAGGAAGCTGATCAGGTACCCCAGCTCAGGGCGCACGACGGGCGTGAAGACGAACAGCGCGATCGCGCCCGCGGAGCCGATGAAGAACACCGTGAACGTGGGTCGGCGGCCGAGCGCGTCGTGCACGAAGCCGGAAGCCACGTAGCCGATGAACGAGCCGACGATCACCACCCAGGTGTAGGTGGCGGTGCCGATGACCGTCAGGTCGCGCTCCGTACGCAGGAACAGCGGCATGAAGACGAACACCGAGTAGTAGATGCCCTGGATGCCGAGGCCGACACCGGTCGCGAGCAGCGTGGTCTTCAGGTTCCGCCGCTGGAACAGCTGGCCGAACGGCTCCTTCCGCTTGGCCGTCACCTGCACCCGGTCGCGGGTGGTGCGCCTGATGACGAACGCGGCGACGGCCGGCACGACGCCCACCAGGAACAGGTACCGCCAGGCGACGTCCTCAGGCGCGAACGAGAACACGACCAGGTAGAGCCCGGTGGAGATCGCCCAGCCGATCGCGTAACAGCTCTGTACGAACGCGAGCACCCGGCCGCGGCGCTTCGGCGCCGCGTACTCGGCGATGAGGGCGGCGCCGACCGCCCACTCGCCGCCGAAGGCGAAGCCCTCGAGGACCCGCCAGATGGCGAACTGGGTGACGTCCTGCGCCGTCGCGGTGAAGCGCGGTGAAGACGCAGTAGCCGACGATCACCCAGGTCAGCACCCGCACCCGGCCGAACCGGTCGGCGAGCGAGCCACAGGCGACACCGCCGATCGCGGAGGCCCCGATGCTCACCGCGGTGATCCAGCCGGAGGCGCCCTCGGAGATGCCCAGCACGGGCATGACGGCGGTGAGCGCGAACGCGTACATCGTCCAGGTGAGGCCGTCCAGCCCCCAGCCGATGCCGGCGGCCGCCAACGCCCTGCGCGCGTCCTTCGCGGTGACATCCTGCGCCGTGACCTGTTGTTCTGTCATGCGTACCGACCTCCGCAGGCTGCAGACCCCCGCACCCGGCGTTGGTATACGAGCAATATTCAAAGAGGATCGTACCGTATGCCGCGCGGCTGTCGATCCGGCCGGAGCCGTTCGGGTAAGAGGTGAGATCGGAACGACGAGGGGAGTGCACGTGTCATTCACCGATGCCGAGGTGGCGTACCTGCGGTCGCAGCCGCTCGCGCGGATCGCCACCCAGGCCGACGGGCAGCCGGACGCGGTGCCGGTCGCGTTGGAGTTCGACGGCGCGGACTTCTGGGTCGGCGGCTCCGGGTGCTGCGCACCAGGAAGTTCCGCAACATCGCCGCCGGCAACGAGCTGGTCGCCCTCGTGATCGACGACCTGGTCTCGTTCGACCCGTTCGTCGTGCGGGGCATCCGGATCTACGGCCGCGCGCAGCCGCCGGTGGAACGGGTGGGCATGGTCGGTCCCGGGTTCTACGCTCGGATCACGCCGACCGTCTCGTGGAGCTGGAACCTCGCCGGCGAGCCGGCCGGCGACCAGTGGTACGACATGCCCCGCACGGTCCACGGGTAGAACGGGAGACGCCATGGCCGGCCGCACCGACGACGAGCGCGAGATCCGTACCCTGATCGAACGGTGGGCGGGTGCCGTCCACGCGGGAGACCTGGTCACCGTGCTCGCCGACCACGCCGACGACATCGTCATGTATGACGTGCCGCCGCCGTACCAGGGTGTGCGCGGCATCGACGCGTACCGCGCGACCTGGCCGCCGTTCTTCGAGTGGCAGGCGCAGGGCTCCTCGTTCGACCTCGAGAGCCTGGACGTCACCGCGGGCAGCGATGTGGCGTTCGCGCACGCGCTGCTGCGCTGCGGCACGGCGGACGACTTCGCCGCGAAACCGGCGAACCGGCTCCGGCTGACCATCGGCCTGCGCAAGGTGGACGGCCGCTGGCAGGTCACGCACGAGCACCACTCGTTCCCGCACGACGACTAGGGCACGCTACGTCCGGCGACCTCGTCGTACGAGGGCACGTCCGTGACCTGGCCGCTGGCCAGGATCGCCGCGGCGGCGTCGGTGGTCGCCTTGAGCGCCGCGCGGAACAGCAGCGAGCCGGTGCTCACCCGGCGGACGCCGAGCGCCCGCAGCCGGCCGAGCGGCAGCTGGCTCAGCAGGTTGAGCGGCACCGGCAGGGCCTCGACGAGCCTGCCGATCTCGGGCTCGTCGGTGAGCCCGGGCACGAAGACGCCGTCGGCGCCGGCGTCCACGTAGCGCGCAGCGCGGGGCCTTGTCTCCTCCAGGTCGATGCCCTGCCAGTGGGTGTCGACCCGGGCGTTGACGAACAGCTCGGGCGCGGCCGCCTTCACCCGGCCGACGAGCTGCGCGTGGTCCGCCGCGAGCGCGAGGCCGTCCGGCCGGCCGTCCTCGAGGTTGATGCCGGCGACGCCGAGGGCGGACAGCTCGGCCGCCAGCTCGGCCGGGTCGGCCCCGAGCCCGTACTCGACGTCGACGGTGACCGGCACCGGTAGCGCCACCAGCCGCCGGGCGAGCGCCACGGTCTCCGCGCGGGTCCTGCCTGCCCCGTCCGGGAGGCCGTGCGCCGCCGCGACGCCGAGGCTGGTCGTGGCGACCGCACCGAAGCCGGCGGCCACCAGTGCGGCGGCCGACGCCACGTCCCAGGCGTTCGGCAGCACCAGCGGCTCGGGTCCTTGGTGCATGCGGTGGAAGAGCCGTGCGCCTTCCACCATCGCCTCGGCGTGGGCCTGCGCCGGACAGGCGTGCCGGCCCGCCCCGAACGGGTGGTCGGTGAGGTCGACGGCGAGCTCGGTGCCGTCGGGTGCGACCCGGCGGGTGGTCGGCACCGGCGGCCGCCGGCCGGCGAGCAGCGCGTCGGTGGGGCCGGACGCCTGCACGAGGAGTCCGATCCGCACGGCGGTCGGCTCGTCCCAGCGGCCGCCGGCCGCGGTCACCAACCGGGCGACCGCCTCGTCGGCGGCCGTGGTGACCGGCAGGTGCGGCTGGTAGCAGGAGGCGACCTCGGCCACGTCACCCACCACGGTGCGCGGCAGGCCGAGCGCCTCGGCGAGGTTGGCGACGGGTGCGCCGGGGCGGCGCAGCGCAGCTGGGTCGACCGCGGCGAGCAGCCGCTCCGCGAGCGCGCGGCGCCTGGCGTGCGGCTCGCCCTCGGCGAACCTGGGGACGCTCGCGCGCAGCCAGGCCACGCCCGTGTCCGCCTGCGGCACCGCGGGGACGGTGTAGGTGGGGTCGGTCAGGATCTCCATGCCCTGGACGGTAGGCGGGTAACGCTTCGGTGGACTCCGAAGCGTCCGCGGGGGACGATCTCCCCATGACGGCCGAAGGACTTTCCGCTGTCGCGTCGGTGTTGGCCAACCGCACGCGCGCCGAGTTCTGCAATGCCCTCATGGACGGCCAGGCGTGGTCCGTCTCCCGGCTGGCGAGGGAAGCCGGCGTCGCCCTGCCGACGGCGAGCGAGCACGTGACCGCGCTCGTCGCCGCCGGCCTGTGCACGGAGCACCGGCGCGGGCGGAGCCGGTACGTCGAGCTGGCCGGGCCGCGCGTGGCCGCCTGCCTGGAGGACCTGGCTGCTCTGACCGAGCCCCGCCCCGCGGTGCTGCGCAGCCTCAAGGCAGTGTCGAGGCGGGACGCGCTCGCCCGCGGCCGCACCTGTTACGACCACCTGGCCGGCCGACTCGGCGTGGCCGTCAGCGAGGCCCTCAGGACCCGCGGCGTGCTCGACGCCAGGCTCGCCGTCACGCCGGACGGGCTGGAGTGGATCGCCGAGCATCTCGGCGGCCCGGTGGTCGCAGGTCGCCGCCCGCTCTCCCGCAGCTGCCTCGACTGGACCGAGCGCCGCCCGCACCTCGCCGGCGCGGCAGGCGCCCACCTCTGCAGCGCGTTCTTCGCCCAGCACTGGATCCGCCGGATCGGCACCAGCCGCGCCGTCCGCCTCACCCCCGACGGCGAGCAAGCCCTACACGCCCTACTCGGCCCAATCGTCACGGCCGCCGTCACGCCCACCTAGGCGGCCAACCGCCGGCTAGGCTCCCGAATGTGCACGAGCTGGGGGCTGCGCGCCGAGCGGAGCGGCCGCCGCTGTGGTGGGCGAGTCTCGCCGTCGCGGGGGCGCTCGGGGGTGTGCTCCTGGCGGTCGAAGGCGTGTTGCTTGCGCTGCTCGTGTCGTCCAGTGCGCCCGACCGCGACCCGCACGGGTACGTGGCCATCTTCTCCGTCATCCCGTTGCTGTGGCTGCTGGTGCCGACGCTCCTCGCCGCGCTGGGCTTCGTCGGCCTGGTGCGGCGGCGTCGGTACGGCTACCGGCTGACCGCGGCCGCGGCGGCCTGGCTGACGATGCCGACGTTGCTGTTCCTCGGCCTGGCCGTCGCCGCGCCTGGGGCCAACGGCCTGACGTTCGTCGAGGTCGGCCTGCCTTCGCTCGTGGTGCTCGTCAGCGCCGGCTGCGCGGTGGTGCCGCTGCTCGGCCTGCGCGCCGACCGCTGACGTACGCCACCGAGAGGTACGAGGCCACCAGGAGCGCCGCGGTGCCGAGCGCGTAACCGGCGAGCACGCCGGCGACCTGGATCGTCCGTCGCGCCGGCGCGGGCAGCCAAGTATCAGGAGGCCCCAGAACGTGACGGCCACGGCGGCGCTGGAGCTGGGGAAGCTCCACTCGGTGTCCCCGGTGGGGAGGCGCAGCAGCGCGGGTTCCGGCCGTGGCCGGGCGACGGCCAGCTTGGTGGCGACGCTGACCACCAACGTGCCGCTGACGGCGCCGACGAGGCAGTACGCCCGGCGCGCCGAGTGCCGCCGCCAGGCGAACAGCGCGAGAACGGGCGTGGCGAGCAGCGGCAGCCTGCCCGGCGACCAGTCGGACACCGTCGGCTGCTGTGATCGGCCAGGGTTGCTGGTGCTGCCCGATCCAGCGGACGACGGCGAGGTCCACACCCCGGCGCGGCCGAGCGACCGCGAGCAGCGTGCAGCCGAGGAAGACTGCGGCCGCCGCGGCTGCTGCAACGGCGAGTGTGGGTGTCGGTCGGTCGTGTCGCAACATGACATCGCCTCCCGCGGGTCCTCGCTACGGTCTTCGGGCGAGGAGCGCCTCGAGTTGGGTGAGCACCGGAGCGGCTGCGTCAGGGTTACGGCTGACGCCCTTCACGGCCGCGATGACGAGCTCGACGGCGGCGTCCGGATCGACACGTGTGCGCCAGGTGCCTGCGCGGAACAGCTGCCCGAGCACCGTGCGCCAGCCGTGTTCGTGCTCCGCCAGCATCGCGCGCACCTGCGGATCGTGGTGCGCACGTTGGTCGAACTCGCTCAGCACGGCGAACAGGGTCGGTTGCTCCTGGATCATCCGGGCGAGTGCCGCCAGGTGTTCGTGCAGCCGTTCGGCTGGCGGGCCGGTCTGCGGCATCGTCGGCCAGAACTGACGCACGACGTGCTCCCCGACCCGGTCGACGAGATCTCGCTTGGTCGCGAAGTGGTGGTGCAGGGTCGAGTGGTCGATGCCCGCGCGGGTGGCGACATCTCGCAGCCGCAACCCCTTGAAGCCCTTCTCGGCCAGGCAGTCGAGGGCAGCGGTGACCAGCGCATCGCGGCGGTAGATGCCGGTTGTCGTCATCGCAGACGACCTCTCAACCAACTACTTGGTTGAGGGCAGCTTACGCCGGTTCTGCCCTGCCGTACTGCCGTTCGGCCCCGGCTGCGGGCGCCAGCGGCTGGGAGTGTTATCGGGGCGAGGCAATGGAGTTTCCCGAGGTCGCGGAGTAGCGTGGTGGAACGATTCGCGGGACTGGCGGCGGGGGTACAGGCGACCCGTGACCGTCGTTCACGGGTCGTTGCCGTCGCGCGTCCGGTTGATGACGGGAGTGATCGGCATGGCGCAGCAGGTGCAGCCGCAACAGTCGCGGACGGTCAGCCAGGTGCTGTTGCTGGTTCTCGGGGCGCTGGTCATCGTAGCCACGTACGTGTACCTCGTGCTCGCGCGGCCGGCCGAGGCCGGTGAGGGCGCAGGTGCAGGTCCAGGCTCGCTGATCGCGCTCGGCGGCTACCTGATCGGTTCGGCGCTCATCATCTCCGGCGCGATGCGCAACCTCACCACCATGACGCTTGCGCTCATTCCCGTCGGGATCGCCATCAACATCGTGGTCGGTCAGGTCAACACCGTGTTGGGCGGCCCGCTGTACCTCGACTCCATCGGGACGGTGGCGGTCGGCGTGCTCGCCGGGCCGGCGGCCGGCGCAGCTACCGGTGCCCTCTCGAACGTGATCTGGGGCCTGACCATCAACCCGCCGCTGATGCCGTTCGCCGTGACGGCGGCGGAGATCGGGTTGCTCGCCGGCCTGTTCGCGCGGCTCGGTGCGTTCCGGCGGCCGTGGTGGCCGCCGCTGGTCGGGTTGCTCGTCGGCGTCGTGTCGGCGATCATCTCCGCGCCGATCTCCGCGTTCGTCTTCGGCGCGGTGGACGTCTCGGCGGGGCGTTCGGCCATCACCGCGGCGTTCCTCGCGTACGGTGCCAGCCTGCTCGGCGCCTCCACGTTGCAGGGGTTCCTGTCCGACCCGGCGGACAAGATGGTGACGTTCTTCGTCGTGTACCTCATCCTCGTCGCCCTGCCGTCCAGGTTCCGCTATCGGTTCCCGTTCGTGCAGCGACACCGGGTGTTCGGCAAGCGGAAGGCGCGCGCGACGCCCACGACGGAAGAGCGCAGCGAGGCACAGTGACGTGACGACCACGTTCTACGTCGACCGGTCCTCGCCGCTGCACGGGCTCAACCCGGTGACCAAGCTGGTGGCCGGGCTCGCGTTGATCGTCATGGCGTTCGCGCTGTCACGCCCGTGGTGGGCGTCCGCGGTGCTCTTCGTCGTGGTGCTCGTGCCCGCCGTGGCGATCGGCGGCGTGCAGCGGCGGTTCTTCGCGATGCTGGCGAAATTCCTGCTGCCGCTGCTGGTGATGCTGTTCATCGTGCAGAGCCTGTTCTACCCGGGTGGCAGGGAGGTCATCTTCGGCCTCGGGCCGATCACCGTGGAACGTGAAGGCGTGCTGTTCGCGGCGCAGACGGCGAGCCGGTTGCTCGTGCTCGTCGGTGTCTTCGCCGCGCTGCTGCTGACCACCCATGCGGGGAGGATGATGGCCGCGCTCGTGCAACGCGGGATGTCGCCGAAGATCAGCTACGTCGTCTCAGCGACGTTGCAGATCATCCCGAACTTCCAGCGCCGCGCGGACGCGATCGTCCAGGCGCAGCGGGCCCGCGGGCTGGACACCGAGGGATCCCGCTGGCGGCGCGCGAAGGCGTTGGTCCCGTTGCTCAGCCCGTTGGTGCTCGGCGCGTTCACCGAGGTCGGTGAGCGTGCGGTCGCGATCGAGGCGCGGGCGTTCACCGTCCGCGGGCCGAAGACCAGCCTGGTGGTGATACCCGACTCACGGACGCAGCAGGTGGCGCGGTGGGGCCTGGTGCTGCTCGCGGTCGGTGCCGTCGTGTCTCGGCTGTGGGTGTGATCGCGTGATCAGGCTGCGGGGCGTCTCGTACACCTATCCGGAAGGCGAGCTGCCGGCGCTGCGCGACGTCGGCCTGGACGTAGCCGAGGGCGAGATCTGTGCCATTGTCGGCGCCAACGGCGCGGGCAAGTCGACGCTCGCGCAGGTGCTCGCCGGTTTCTGCCCGCACTTCGAGGGTGGCGAGCTCGACGGTGAGGTGCACGTCGCGGGTCTGGACATCGCGAGCTCGCGGATGGAGGACATCGTCCCGCGCGTCGGGCTGGTGCTGCAGAACCCGTTCAACCAGATCTCCGGTGCCCGGTTCACCGTCCGCGAGGAGGTGGCGTTCGGGCTGGAGAACCTCGGCGTGCCCGAGCGCGAGATGGGTGCGCGGGTGGACGAGATGCTCGAGACGTTGCGCATCGACCACCTCGCGTCGCGGTCGCCGTACGAGCTGTCCGGCGGGCAGCAACAGCTCGTCGCGCTCGCGGCCATCCTCGTGATGCGGCCGCGGGTCGTGGTGCTTGACGAGCCGACGTCGCAGCTCGACCCGGCCGGCACCGACCTGGTCTTCACCGCGCTGCGGGCGTTGCGCGACACCGACCTCACCACGGTGCTGATCGAGCACAAGCTCGAGCAGCTCGAGCAGTACGCCGACTCGGTCGTCGTGCTCGCCGACGGGGTCGTACGCGCGAAGGGACGGCCGCGGGAGGTGCTCGCGCACGACGAGCTGGAGGCGTGGGGCGTGGGCGGCACCAGGTTCTCCCGTGCCGCCCGCGAGCTGCGCACCCGCGGTTGGTGGCGACCGGACGTGGAGATCCCCGTGTCGCTCGGCGACGCGGTCGACGCGGTCCGCAGGCTCACCGGTGCCGCGGCGGTACGGCCCGCGGCGGTCGAGGTGGGGGAGCCGGCCGCCGGCGAGGTGCGCCTCGACTGGCCGGTCACCGACGACGGCGGCAGCGCCGACCTCGAGGTCACCGGGCTGCGGTTCCGCTACCCCAGCGGTGTGACCGCGCTCGACGGCGTCGACCTCACCGTCGCGCCTGGCGAGCGGGTCGCCGTCATCGGGGAGAACGGCGCCGGCAAGACGACGCTCGTCAAACACCTCAACGGCATCTTCCGGCCGAGCGACGGCCAGGTGCTCGTCGGCGGCTGGGACACCCGCGAGCACTCGGTCGCACAGCTGGCGCAACGGGTGGCGTACCTCTTCCAGAACCCGGCAGAACAGCTGTTCGCGCGCACCGTACGGCGGGAGGTGGAGTTCGGGCCGCGGAACCTCGGCTACGCCCAGGAACGCGTCGCCGAGCTGACCGACGCAGCACTGCGTGCGCTTTCGCTGACCCGGTTCGCGGACGACCACCCGTACCAGCTGACCCAGACCGAGCAGAAGCGGGTCGCGCTGGCCTGCGTGCTGGCGATGAACACGCCGGTCGTCATCCTGGACGAGCCGACGACCGGGCAGGACTACCGCACCATGCAGACGCTGCGTGCGGTGGTGGGCATGCTGGCGAAGGCGGGGCGCACGGTGATCGCCGTGACCCACGACATGGACTTCGCCGCCGAGAACTTCGACCGGATCGTCACCATGGCGCGCGGTCGGGTGCTCGCCGACACCCCGGTGGCGGACGCGTTCCTCGACGACGCCGTGCTGCGCGAGGCGGCCGTGCACCCGCCGCAGCTCACCCGGCTCGGCCGGGAACTCGGTTGGGTGCGCCCGGTGCTCACCGTGTCCGACCTGGTCGAGCGGGTCGGCGCCGTAGCGGATATCTGAAGGAGACGATGGATGCGTTGTGTTCTCGACTGTGACCCCGGCCATGACGACGCGGTGGCCATCCTGCTGGCCGCCAAGCACCTGGAGGTCGTCGGCATCACGACGGTGTCAGGGAACCAGTCGCTGGCCAAGGTCACGCACAACGCGCGCGCCGTGCTCGAGCTCGGTGGGCTGACCGACATACCCGTCGCCGCCGGCATGTCGCGTCCGATGGTGGCCGACCCGGTGCATGCGCCGGAAATCCACGGCGAGTCGGGGCTGGACGGTGCGGAGCTGCCTGAGCCGACCGTGCCCGTAGTGCCGGAGCACGCCGTGCAGTTCATCCTGGACGCCAGCCGCAGGTACGACGACCTGTGGCTGCTTGCGGTCGGACCGCTGACCAACGTGGCCGTGGCGCTCGTCCAGGACCCCGGCCTGGCGCAGCGGATCGCGGGCATCAGCCTGATGGGCGGCTCGCTCACCTTCGGCAACTCGACGCCGGCCGCGGAGTTCAACATCTGGTGCGACCCGGAGGCGGCGGACGTGGTGTTCCGCAGCGGCATCCCGATCCGCATGTTCGGCCTCAACGTCACCCGTCAGGTGGGCGCGGGACACCCGGAGATCGACCGCATCCGTGCCCTCGGGTCGCCGCCGGCACGTACGGTGGCCGACCTGCTGGCCGCGTACCGCGGCAACCTGGAACGCGCGCTCGGCGTTACCACCGCGTCGCTGCACGACCCGCTCGCCGCCGCCTGGCTCGTCGACCCGGCGTTGTGCGAGCTGCAGGCGATGCACGTCGGCGTCGAGCTGACCGGCACCCACACCCGCGGCATGACCGTGTGCGACTACCGGCACACAGCCGACGGCGCACCGCCCGACGCCGCCGTACGTCCCAGGGGCGAGCTGAACGCCGAGGTCGCCGTCACCGTCGACGCACCCGCGTTCTTCGACCTGCTCACCGAGACGCTGGCGGCGTACTGAAGGCGGCTCCTACAGGCGGCATTCGCGGCGCTCATGTGCGATTATACGACGGTCATACAATCCGCGCGTAACTGGAGAAGCGATGTCGCTGACCGCCCGCCAGCAGGAGATCAAGGATGAGTTCACCCGGCTTCGGGGGACGTGGGGGTCGTCGTGGGAGTCGATCCTGCGGCTCGACGCCGAGTTCCTCGCCGCCTACCTGAAGCTCAGCACCGTGCCGGCGAAGAAGGGGCACCTCTCGCCGAAGGTCAGGGAGTTCGTCTTCATCGCGGTGGACGCCGCCGCGACCCACCTGTACGAGCCGGGCATCGGGCAGCACGTGCGCGCCGCGTTCGACCACGGTGCGACCCCGGCGGAGGTGATGGAGGTGCTCGAGCTCACCAGCACGCTCGGCATCCATGCCTGCAACATCGGCGTCCCGCTGCTGGTCGAGGTGCTGGAGGAGGAGGGCGTACGTACCGGGCCGGCGAAGCTGACACCCGAGCAGGAGGCGCTGAAGGCCGAGTTCACCGAGAAGCGCGGCTACTGGCACGAGACGTTCGACGACTTCCTCGAGCTCGACCCGGAGCTGTTCGAGGCGTACCTGGAGTTCTCCGCCGTGCCGTGGGTGAGCGGCACCCTGGAGCCGAAGGTGAAGGAGCTCGTCTACATCGCCTTCGACGCGGCCGCGACGCACCTGTACCAGCCTGGGCTGAAGCTGCACATGCGCAACGCGGTACGGCTGGGCGCGACGGCTGCGGAGATCATGGAGGTGCTGGAGGTCGTCAGCGTCATCGGCATCCACGCCGCCACGGTGGCCGCCCCGATCGTCGAGGAAGAGGCGGCCTCGTAGCGGTCAGGAGCTGGTGGCGGGCTCGGCGACCGGCTCCTCCTCGCGGGCGCGGGTGGCGAGTGTGACGCACAGCAGGCCGATGAGCGCGGCGATGGCGATCAGCATGGGGATCGGCCAGAACGCGCCGCCGGCGGCGCCGACCATGGACGTCGCGATGAGCGGGACGAACCCCGCGATCGCGCCGCCGAGCTGGTAGCTGATGGACGCACCGCTGTAGCGCACCCGGGCCGGGAACAGCTCGGTGTAGAACGCCGCCGTCGGCCCGTACACCGCGGAGTGGCCGATGCCGATGCCGATCATCACCGCGAGCCAGGCGAGCACCGTCACCTGCGAGTTGATCATGAAGTACAGCGGCACGGCGAACACGGTGATGAAGATCGTGCCGAACGTGATCACCGGCCGTCTGCCGAGGTGGTCGGAGAGTCGGCCGAAGAACGGCACGAGGAAGATCTGCAGCGCGGCGGCGGCCGAGACGCCGATCAGGTAGCGGTTCTCCGCGATGCCGAACCGGCTGGTCGTGTACGCGACGGTGTAGACCGTCAGCGCGTAGAAGATGACGCCGTGCGCCAGGTACAGGCCGGCCGCGAGCAGCACGTTCTTCAGGTCGCCGCGGAACAGCTCCACCACGGGGATCTTGACCTCGCTGCGGGTCTCCTTGATCTGGGCGAAGACCGGCGACTCCATGATGCGCAGGCGGATGAACAGGCCGAACGCCACCAGGGCGATGCTGACGAGGAACGGCACCCGCCAGCCCAGGAGAGGAAGTCGTCCTCGGGGAGGCGTTGCAGGGCGACGAACATGCCGGTGGACAGCAGGCCGCCGCTCGCGCTGCCGACCTGGGCGAAGCTGCCGAAGAAGCCGCGCCGCTTCTTACCGGCGTGCTCCGTCGCCATCAGGACGGCACCACCCCACTCGCCGCCGACGGCGAGGCCCTGCGTGAAGCGCAGCACGGCCATCGCGATCGGCGCGGCGATCCCGATCGTCGCGTACGTCGGCATCAGGCCCATCAGGAACGTGGCCGCGCCCATCATGGTGATGGTGACGACCAGCATGGCCTTGCGGCCGATCCGGTCGCCGAAGTGCCCGAACACCAGCCCGCCGAGCGGCCGGGCGACGAAGCCGACGGCGAACGAGGCGAATGCCGCGAGCGTGCCGGCGAGCTCGGAGAACTGGGGGAAGAACAGCTTCCCGAAGACCAGGGCCGATGCCGTGCCGAAGATGAAGAAGTCGTACCACTCGATGGTCGTCCCGATGAGGCTGGCGGTCGCCACCTTCGTGACCGATGACCGCTGCTGAACCGCATCCTTGCCGCTCTGCATGATCGGCTGTCCTCTCGACGCCGTCGTACGATTGTCAGACGGTATGTCGGTCGGTTCAGAGGTGCAAGAGGCGACGGCGAACCAGTGCGGACCGTCGATGTGGCTCACGTTAAAGTTAGGCTTACCTAAATCCCCCTCGGAGGTTCTCGTGTTGCCCTTGTACAGAACGGCCCGCCGAGCAGCGGCGGTGTTGGCGCCCGCGCTCGCTCTGCTCGTGACTCTCACCGCCTGCGGTGGCGGAGCAGACTCCAGCAGCGAGTCGACCGACGACCCGGGCGCCGGTTTCCCCCGTACGGTCAAGCACCACAAGGGGAAGGCCGAGCTTGACCACAAGCCCAAGCGGATCGTCGCCCTGGATCCCAGCCTGGTGGAGACGGTCGTCGCGCTCGACCGGCCGGTCGTCGGCGGCGTCTCCAGCTACGTCGGCCAGCAAGGCTTCCCGAAGTACCTCGGTGACGCGGTGAAGAAGACCGAGGACGTCGGGCCGCTCGAGTCGCCCGACCTGGAGGCGATCACCGCGCTGAAGCCCGACCTGATCGTTTCCGCGAGCATCAGGCACGACGCGATCTACGACGAGCTGAAGGCGATCGCGCCGACCGTGTTCGTGGAGACGACCGGGCCGACGTGGAAGGCGAACGTGCGCAAGACGGCCGACGCGCTCGGCGCGGAGAAGAAGGCCGACCAGGTGATCGGCGACTACGAGAAGCGCGCCGCCGCACTCGGCAAGGCCATCAACAAGAAGGCCGGCGACCCGACCTTCTCCGTCGTCCGCTTCCTCGACGGTCCCACCAGGCTGTACGCGAGGGAGTCCTTCATCGGCATCATCTTGAAGGACATGGAGATCGCACGCCCCAAGCCGCAGGACGTCGACGAGTTCGCCGTGGAGATCGGTGAGGAACAGATCAGGAAGGCCGACGGCGACTACATCTTCGTGACGACCTACGAGGGCGGCGAACCCGCCGAGGAGCGCTTCAAGCGCAACCCGCTGTGGAAGGAGCTCGACGGCGTCAAGGCCGGCAACGTGCACGACGTGCGCGACGACACCTGGATGATGTCGGTGAGCCCGCAGGGCGCGCACCTGGCCATGGACGAGATGGCGAAGATCTTCGACGTGGATCCCGCACGGTCCTGACGCACCGTATGTCGCGGCGGGTCAGGACCGGCCGAGTGGGACGACGAGCGGGCGGCCGGTGACCGGGTCGGGGACGACCCGTGACTCGACGCCGAAGGTCGCCTCGACGAGCTCGTCCGTCACCACCTCGTCCGGCCGGCCCGCCGCGACGACCGCGCCTTCGCGCAGCGCCACCACGTGGTCGGCGAACCGGCAGGCCTGGTTGAGGTCGTGTAGCACCATCAGCACCGTGCGGCCCTCGTCGCGGTTGAGCCTGCGCACCAGCTCGAGCACGTCGAGCTGGTGCGCGAGGTCGAGGAACGTCGTCGGCTCGTCCAGCAGCAACAGCGGAGTGCCCTGCGCGACGACGAGGGCGAGCCACGCGCGCTGGCGCTGGCCGCCGGAGAGCGTGTCGACGGGTTCGTCGGCGAGCTCGGTCAGGTCGGTGGCGGCCAGCGCATCGGCGATTGCGGTCTCGTCCTCGGCGGACAGCTGCCGGAACAGCGACGTGTGCGGCAGCCGCCCCCTGCGGACGAGGTCGCGGACGGTGATGCCCTCCGGGGTCACCGGTGCCTGCGGCAGCAGTCCCAGGCTGCGCGCGACCTCGCGGGTGCGCATCTTATGCAGGTCCCGGCCGTCGAGGAGCACGTGCCCCGCGGTGGGTGCGAGCAGCCGGGCGAGTGCGCGCAGCAGGGTGGACTTCCCCGAGCCGTTCGCGCCGACGATCGCCGTCACGGCGCCACCTGGCAGGGTGAAGTCGAGATCGTCGATGACGATCCGGTCCGGGCGGTACGCCAGCCGTAGCCCTTCCGTGCGTAGCGCCGGTGCAGTGTGCGAGGGGATCATCGGTGACCTTCCGAGCGGACGACGAGCCAGAGCAGGTACGGGGCACCGACGAGCGCGGTGACGGAGCCTGCGGGCAGTTCGTGGCCGGGCACGAGCAGCCGCGCGGCCAGGTCGGCGGCGAGCAGCAGCGCCGCCCCGGTGAGCGCGGACGAGATGAGCGGCGCGGCCGCCCGGCGGGCGATCCGGCGCGCGATCTGCGGCGCGATGAGCGCCACGAAGTTGACCGGTCCTGCGGCGGCGACCGCGGTGCCGGTGAGCGCGAACGCGACGGCGAACACCAGCAGCTGGGTACGCACGACCGGCACGCCGAGCGTCGTCGCGGACGTCTCGCCGAGCTGCAGGCCGAGCAGCCTGCGCCCGAGGAGCACGACCACCGGCGTCAGGACGGCGAGGGCGAGCGTGACACCCGCGACGTGCTCCCAGCCGCGGCCGTGCAGGGTGCCCACCAGCCACACCTGCGCCTTGCTCGCCTCGTCGACGTCGCCACTGGCCAGCCCCCAGTGCACGAGCCCGATGAACGCGGAGTGCAGCACGATGCCGGCCAGCACGACGCGCCGGGTGCTGAACCGCTCACCGCCGTGCTTGCGGTTGGTCGCCAGCCCGAGGACGAGCACTGCGGCGAGGAACGCACCCGCGATCGCCCCCACCGGCAGGCCGACGGCGGACAGCCCGGCGGCCGCGCCGCCGTAGCCGAACGTCGCCCCGCCGAACGCCAGCAAGGTGGCGACCGCGCCGAAGCTCGCGCCCGCCGTGACGCCGATGACGTCCGGGGTGGCGATCGGGTTGCGGGTCACCGTCTGGACGAGGGCGCCGGCGGCGGCGAGTGCCGCGCCGACGAGCACGCCGACGACCGCGCGCGGCATCCGGAACCGCTGCACGATCAGGTTGGTGGCGCTGTCGCCTGCGCCGACGATGCCGCGCACGACGTCGCCGAGCGGGAGCCAGGTGGTGCCGATGGTGACCGCCGCGACGAAGAGCGCGGCCACCACGCCGAGCAGGAGCAGGTTGACCAGCCAGGTCCGCGGCTGGACGAGCACGCTGAACCGGCCGGCGCGCGCGACCAGGTCGGATCCGGAGCGGGCGAGCAGCGGCGTCATGTGGTCAGCTCCGTGACCCGCGCATGCCGCAGGACCACCAGCACCAGCGGGGCGCCGACCAGCGCGGTGATGACCCCGACCTGCACCTCGTTCGGCAGCGCGATCACCCGGCCGACCGAGTCGGCCAGCACCAGCAGCGCGCCGCCGAGCACTGCCGCGTACGGCAGCAGCCAGCCGTGCCGCGGGCCGGTGAGCGCCCGCGCGGCGTGCGGCACGACCAGCCCGACGAACGCGATCGGCCCGGTGGCGGCCACCGCCGTGCCGGTGAGGACGACCACCGCGAGCCCGGCCAGGCTGCGGGTCCACCGCAGCCGCAGGCCGAGTCCGCGTGCCACGTCGTCGCCGAGCGCGAGCGCGTCCAGGCCGCGGACGGTGAGCACGGCGAACACCAGACCGACCGCGACGACCGGCGCGACCACCGTCACCGTGGGGAAGCCCTTGCCGGCGAGCGCGCCGACGAGCCAGTACCGGTACTCGTCGAGCGTCTGCGCGTCGAGCAGCACGAGGGTGGAGATGACCGACACGATCATCGCGGAGAGCGCGAGGCCGACGAGGGCGAGACCGGTGGGGGTCATGGCCGCCCGGCCGTGCGTGCCGAGGCCGAGCACCAGGCACCCGGTGAGCGCGGCGCCGAGGCTGGCCACCGGGATCTGGGCGGTCAGCGTCACGATGCCGAACGCGAACGAGCCGATCACCAGCGCAAGCGCGGCGCCGGCGGAGACCCCGAGCAGTGCGGGGTCGGCGAGCGGGTTGCGCGTGATGCCCTGGGCGACCGCGCCACCGACGCCGAGCGCCGCCCCGACGACGACGCCGAGCACCGTACGCGGCAGCCGTTGGTCGAGGACGATGATCGTCGCGTCGCCGACGTCCTTGCCGAGCAGCGCGGCGAGCACGTCACCGAGGGGGAGTGGTCGCGACCCGAGTACCAGGCCGAGCAGCACGCAGCCGCAGAGAACGATCGCAAGAGCGATCAGCCCACCCAGCCGCCATCGTCCCACCGGCGCTCCTTGCACCCGTCCGATGCCGCCATGAGTTAGGTAAGCCTAACCCATGGCGGTGCGGGTTACCCTCACCGCATGGACGATGACTTCCCGCGCGAGCTCGGCACGGCGATCCGGCGGTGGGCCGGTGGCGGCGTAGGTGTGGTGCGGCTGCTCGACCGGCACGGGTTCGGCACGGTCGCGCCCGGTCAGGTGCTGGCCGGCACGGCGGACGGCGACGTCGCGGGCACCCTGCTCGCCGGCGTGGTCGACGACGTCGCCCGCCCGTTGGCCGCGTCCGCGGTCGACCAGGCACAGGCGGTGGACGCCCAGGTGGCCGAGCGGGCCGCGCTGGACGCGGGCCTGGTGTGCGCGGGGCACGCGCGGCTGCTCGCCCATCCGCTGCCCGCCGGCGAGGCCGCGGCGCTGGGCGACGCCCTGGCCACCGGTCACCCGGTCTCGCTGGTGGCGACCGTCGACGGCGCCAGCCAGCTGGTCGTGACGTGGACGCCTGAGGTGCAGCGCCAGGGCACCCTCGGTGACCAGGCGGCCGACGACGCCGCCGTCGACGCCGCGGGTCGGCTGCTGCGGCGCGGCGCCACGGCTACCGAGCGGCTCCAGGTCGCGGACCTCGAGGTGCTGCTCGACCTCTGGATCCCCGTGCCGACGCTGCTCGTGGTGGGCACCGGCGCCATCGGCGACGCCCTCGCCGCCCAGGCCGAGCTGCTCGGCTGGCGCGCCCGCAGCGTCACGGCACTGGCCGAGGCAGGTGCCGCCGTCGCCGGGTTCACGCACGCTGACGTGCTCGTGCTGCTCGACCACGCGCCCGAGTTCGACGCCCTGCTCGTCGACGGGCTGCGCCACGGCCGCGGCTTCCTCGGTGCGCTCGGCTCCCGCCGTACACAGGCGGCGCGCCGGGAGCGGCTGCTCGCCGCCGGGATGACCGAAGCCGACCTCGCCGCGATGCACGCGCCGGTGGGCCTGGACATCGGCGCACGCTCCCCGGCGGAGACCGCGGTGAGCATCTGCGCCGAGGTCGTCGCCGCGCAGTCCGGGCGAGCGGCCCGGCCACTGGCGGCCACGGACGGCCGCATCGGCAGCGGCTCCTGAGGTCGACGCCGATGCCTCGGCGACGCGTTGTGCTCGCGGCGGCAGCCGCGCTGGTGGTGGCTGCCGCCGCCGGTGTCAGCGCAGTCGTGCTGTGGCCGGACTACGGCGAACGGATCCGCAGCGGGCGCGGGCCGTACCCCGAAGCGGTCGGCGGCGGCTCACCGGTGCACCCGTCACGGGTGGTCGCCCGCGGCGACACCGACGTGGTGGTCGACGGCCTGCGGGTCGTGGTCGGCAACACGGCGCGCACCTCGGACACGGTGACCGCGTACGACCTGCGGTCGGGCGAGCGCTTCTGGAGCTACGCGCGCCCCGACGTACAGGTGCGTGAGGTGCAGGAGACCGGTGGCGCGCTCTACGTGCGGTGGGCCGACGGGCTGCTCGCGGCCTTCGACCCGCGGGCGGCCGAGGTCGTCTGGCACCGGATGCTGGCCGACGGTGCTGGCGAGATGGGGCTGCGGCTCGCCGGCGACGTCGTCCTCGTGGTGCGCAGTGGTGAGGCGCGGGCGTTCGCCGCGGCGACCGGGGAGGAGAAATGGGCAGCCGACCTGCCGCGCGGGTGCCGGTCAGGCGCCGATGCACGCCACGACGCGCGGGCGGGGCACATCCTCGTCCTGCGCATGAGCTGTGGCGCGGTCGCGCTCGACACCCGGCGCGGCGCCGTGCGGTGGGGGCCGTGGGGTGCGGGCCGCACCGCCGTCGTCCCCGTCGACGACGAACGCGTCGCCTTGGCCCGCGGCGACGGCACCGCCGTGTTGCACTCCGCCGCGCGGGGCGAGCGGCTCGGCAGCGTGCGTGCGCCCGCCGGCACGTTCGTCGCCGGCACCCGGGACACGTTGGTCAGCTACGACGGCGGCGTCGGCACGCGCAGCGTCGTGCTCGCCGGCTGGGACCTCGCCGCGGACGAGTTGGCGTGGACCATCAGGCGCGGTCGCGGCGGATCGTGGTCCGGCGCCTACCTCGCCGGCGACCTGCTCTACACGGTCAGGACGACGACGGCGACACAGCGCAGGTTGCTGGTCTACGACGCGGCGACCGGCCAGGAGCGGTCGCGTACGGACATCGACCTCACCGAGTACCTCGACGTCCCGCGCTACGCCTACGACGACACCGAGGTGTCCGTCGCGGACGTCTCGTACGGCACCGTCGACCTGGACGTGGACACCGGTCGTGGCCTGCTGTTCCCCAGCGGCGACGACCTGCTGCTCGCGGCGAGCTGACCCGCGGTCAGGTCAGTTCCAGCCCGCCGTCGACGGTGAGCACCTGGCCGGTGAGCCAGTCGGCCGCCGGGTCGGCGAGATGCAGGATCCACCGGGCGATCTCCGCGGGTTCGCCGCGGCGGCCGAGCGGGATGCGGGCGGTCTCGTCCTGCTCGATGGCCGCGACGGCGTCGGGCGGCAGGCCGGCTGCGGCGAGCGCCTCGCTCGCCGTCGGGCCGGGGGCGACGGCGTTGACCCGGACGTGGTCCGCCGCGAGCTCCAGCGCCCAGCTGCGGGTGAGGTGTTCCAGGGCCGCCTTGGACGCGGCGTAGTGCGCGGCGCCGGGGATCGGCCGGTGCCCGTAGGTGCTCGAGACGTTGACGATCGAGCCCCGGGTGCGGCGGAGGTGCGGCAGCGCCGCCCGGGCGAGCAGGCTCGGGGCGGTGACGTTGAGGGAGAACAGGTCCGCGATGCGTGCCGCCGTCGCCTCGCTCAGCGGCATCAGCGCGGTGGCGCCGGCGTTGTTGACCACGGTGTCGACGCGGCCCCATCGGTCGACGGCCGCGTCGACGACCGCCTGGTGTGCGCCGTCCGCGCGGAGGTCGGCGGGCAGGGTGGCGATGCGTCCGTCGGCCCCCGCGACGGCGGCCAGGGCGTCGCGGCGCCGGCCGACCCCGAGGACGCGTGCACCGGCCGCGGCGAACGCCAACGCCGTCGCACGGCCGATGCCGGAGCCGGCGCCGGTGACAATGGCGACTCGGTCGCTGTGCGGCATCGCGCCTCCCTTGTTCGATGTTCGTGAAACATCAAACAAGGTAGCATTGCCGGCATGCGAGAGGCGTACCACCCGGACGTGGGGGAGATCCGGCTGACCGACGTGCTGGCGGCCCTCAGTGATCCGCTCCGGGTGGGGTTGGTCCGGTTGCTGTCGGACGGCGAGGAACGTGGCTGGGGCGAGCTGCGTACGCCGGTGACGAAGTCGACGCTGAGCCACCACCTGCGGATGCTGCGCGATGCCGGCCTGACCCGGACCCGTCAGGAAGGCACCCGCTGCTACGTCACCCTCCGCCGCGACGACCTGGAGACCCGGTTCCCCGGCTTGCTCGAGTCGGTGCTCGACGCGGCGCACGGCGACGACGTCGGCGGGCACGTCGGACTCCGCACCACGGCCCGCGGTTAACCGACTCGTCGCCGGTTGGTCACCGTCGACGTGGTCGGCTTTCAGGTCGATGGCGCAGGCTCGTCGTCGTACCAGTCCCGTTCCACGCCGAAGGTGAGACACCGTGCGCCCTGTGCTGGCCGCCGTCTGCAGCGCCCTCCTCCTCCTCCTCCTCCTCCTCCTAGTCGCGTCGCCGGCGCACGCGGCACCACCCGACGACGGGCTCGGCCCGGACGACTTCGACCTGCAGGCCCACCGCGGTGGGCTCGGCCTGGTGGTGGAGAGCACGCTGGCGTCGTTCGGCAACGCCCTCGAGGTCGGCGTGAGCACCCTCGAGCTCGACGTGCAGATCACCGAGGACCACCGCGCCGTCGTCACGCACGACCGGCAGGTCTCCGGCGCGAAGTGCACCGACACCGCCCCTGCGTTCCCCGGGGACCCGGAGTATCCGTACGTCGGCAAGTACGTCGTGAACCTGAGCCTGGCGCAGGTGCGCACCCTGGACTGCGGGACGAAGACGCTGCCGCAGCACCCGGGCCAGCGGCCGAGCCCGGGTGCGCGGATGCCGTTGCTCACCGAGGTCTTCGACCTGGTCGAGGAGCGCCACGCCGACAAGGTGTGGCTGAACATCGAGACCAAGGTCGAGGCTGGCGCACCCGAGGAGACCGCTCCGCGCGAGGAGTTCGTGCAGATCGTCTCCCGGCTGGTGGGCGAGTCCGGACTGGCCGACCGGGTGATGATCCAGAGCTTCGACTGGGGCGCGCTGATGCGGATGCGTGCGGTCGCGCCTCAGCTGCCGATCGTCGCGCTGACCAACGGCGACCAGTTCCTGCAGCCCGGCCAACCCGGCGCGTCGCCGTGGCTGGGCGGTATCGACATCGACGACTTCGACGGCGATCTGGTCGCTGCCGTCGACTCCTTCGGCGCGGGCGGGCTCTCGCCGGTGCACGGCAACCCGCAGGACGGCGAGGTAGGTGATCCCGACTACGAGCCGTACACCACCAAGCGGATGGTGCGCGACGCGCACCACGCCGGCATCGAGGTCGTGCCGTGGACCGTCGACGATCCCGCCACCATGCACAAGCTCATCGACGACGGTGTCGACGGCATCATCACCGACTACCCGGACCGGCTGCGCGCCGTGCTGACCGAACGTGGGTTCGAGCTGCCGAAGCGGTACCCGGCCACCGGGTGACCCGAGATTCCGGGGAACACGGTGCCGGACGCGCGGGTTGTCATGAGCATGCTCGACATCGGAGTCATCCTGCCGACCTCCACCCCGGACCCGAGTCGCCATATCCTCGGGGACGTCACGGAAAGCGCACGCTTCGCCGAGGAGCTGGGGCTGAAGTCCGTGTGGTCCACCGACCATCTGGTGGCGAGCGCGCCGATACTCGACAGCACCGTGGTGCTGGCGTCCGCCGCAGCCGCGACCGAACACATCCTCGTCGGGTTCAACGTGCTGATCCTGGCGCTGCGGCCGGTCGCGTGGGCGGCGAAGCAGATCAGTACGTTGCAGTACGTCTCCGGCGACCGGTTGCTGCTCGGCGTCGGCACCGGGAACCCGGCGCACGGGGACGCGGGCTGGCGTGCGGCGGGCGTACCGTTCGAGGGCCGCGGCACGCGTACGGACGAAGCGTTGCACGTGCTGCCCGGCCTCGTGCGTGGCGAGCCGGTCACCTTCCGGACGGCACCGAGACGCGTCTCGGCCCCGGCGCCACCTTGCCGCCGGTGTTCGTGGCGGGCAACGGCGTACGCGCGCGCCGGCGCGCCGCCAGGTACGGAGACGGCTGGATATCGCTCGCACCGTCCCCCGAGGAGCTGTCCGCGGGGCTCGGTGAGCTCGCCGACCTCGCCGGCGAGCACGGGCGGCCGGCTCCGCAGGCCACCGTCGTCGCCGTGCCTGACGGCGACCCGGCGCGCACGGCTGCACAGTTGGCGGCCTACGCGGCGGCCGGGGCGGAACGCGTGATCCTCGCACCGACCGACACCGACACCCGCCGCGACTACGAGTTTGCGGCCACCGTGCGTGCTGCCCTGTAGGTCACCTTGTCGGGGCACTGTCAGGGGCATGTCCCTGGTGGCTGAGGGCGTGCCAAGGAAACGTCGGCGGTGAAGCTCGTGCCGAAGAATGGGGACGCAGATGAGCCGGCCCACGTCGATCTACCGCCACCGGTGGCCGCAGCTCGAGGCCGACATGTTCCTGGCCGACGGCGGGATCGAGACCACGCTCATCTTCGCCGACGGCCTCGACCTGCCCGACTTCGCCGCGTTCACGCTGCTGGCCGACCCGGCCGGCCGCGCGGCGTTGGTGCGTTACTTCGACCGCTACGCCGACATCGCCAACCGCGACGGCGTAGGCATCGTGCTGGAGACGGCGACCTGGCGGGCCAGCCCCGACTGGGGTGCCCGTCGCGGGTACGACGCCGCGCAGCTCGCGCGCGCCAACCGCGACGCAGTGGACCTCCTCCTCGACGTACGGCGCCGGTACGAGACCGCACCAACGCCGGTCGTGATCAGCGGTTGTGTCGGCCCGCGGGGTGACGGCTACGCGCCCGAGACGTTGATGACCCGTGCGGAGGCGCGCGCCTACCACGCGCCGCAGATCGAGTGCTTCGCCGACTCCACCGCCGACCTCGTCACGGCGATCACCATGACGAACGTCGCCGAGGCGACCGGGATCGTCGACGCGGCGGTGGAGCTGGGGGTGCCCGTGGTCATCTCTTTCACGGTGGAGATCGACGGTACGCTCCCGAGCGGCGAGACGCTGGGCGCCGCCATCACTGCCGTGGACCGCGACACCGAGGGCTACCCGGCCTACTACATGGTCAACTGCGCGCACCCGACGCGCCGTGGGCGGAGCGGCTGCACGGTGTCCGGGCCAATGCGTCCAAGCTCAGCCACGTCGAGCTGGACGCGGCCGAGGAGCTCGACGCCGGCGACCCGGACGAGCTTGCGTCCGACTACCAGAAGCTGCGCCACACGCTGCCGCGGTTGACGGTGCTCGGCGGCTGCTGCGGGACCGACCACCCGCACGTCGCCGCGATCAGCGCGGCCAACCTGCGGTAGCGCGTCCTACCCGTCGAGCAGCTCGGCCAGCACGGCGGCGTGGCTGCGCTCTACGTCCTTCGTCGCGGTGAGGAGGGTGACCCGCCGACGCCGGGCGAGCGCGCGCAGCTCGTCGAGGGCGGCAGCGCGCTCCGGGTCGTCGAGCTCCGCGCGGTACCGCCGCGCGAACTCAGCCGTGCGGTCCGGGTCGTGTCCGTACCACTTGCGCAGCTCGGTGGTCGGTGCCACCGCCTTGCACCAACGGTCCAGTGCAGCGCGCTGCTTGCTCAGCCCGCGCGGCCACACCCGGTCGACGAGAACGCGGGCGCCGTCGGTGTCTGCCGGCTCGTCGTAGACGCGCCGGACCTCGACGGCCGGCGTGCGTGGCATCGTCCCCTCCGTTCTACGCATCGGCTGCGACATAGTTTGCCGCTCAGGCGGTAAGTATCCGGGGTTGACTGGTCGAGCGGATCTCGATCATTCTTGCGCTGTCGTGACGGTCGAGGGAAGGGCGGGAGATGCGGATCGCGCTCGGCAACGACCACTGTGGGCTGTCGCTGAAGCCGCACGTGCAGGAGCTGCTCGACAACGTGGGCGCCGAGGTGCTGGACCACGGAACGCATACCGAGCAGCCCGTCGACTACGGACATCGCGGCGGCCGTCTGCGGCACGGTTCGGGCGGGCGACGCAGACCGTGGGCTGATGCTCTGCGGCACGGGGGTCGGTGCCGCCATCGCCGCGAACAAGGTCCCAGGAATTCGTGCGGCCGTATGCCACGACATGTACTCGGCGCGGCAGGCGGTAGAGCACGACGACGTCAACGTACTCTGCCTCGGCGCGTGGATCGTCGGGCCGGTCATCGCCGAGGAAGTCATCCGGGCCTTCCTGAACGCCCGGTTCAGCACCGAGGAGCAGTTCCGTCGTCGGGTCGCCAAGCTCAGCGAGATGGAGCAGCAGGCAGCGGCCGAGGTGCGTGCGACGGGGTAGATGGCATAGAAGGGCCCACTCCATGGGGAACAACGCAGTTTCCGATGTGCCGGACGCGCCCGTCGACTATCCGGAGCCTGATCCCGCCGTCGCCACCCGACGTTTCGGTCTCGTGGGCGCACTGCGCGTCTTCGGCCCCGGGGCCATCGTAGCGTCGATCACGATCGGCTCCGGAGAGATGATCTTCTCCGCCCGTGGAGGAGCAATATTCAGCTACGCGATCATCTAGATGAGTGATTCCTTGAAGGGTGTGGTCGGCGCGGCTGCGGAGACGTGGGGCGGAGGGTGTTCAAGATCGATGTGTGACCAAAGAACTGAACACCCTCCTGACAGCACTGTATGTGGTGGTCGACGATCACGTGG